>NZ_JAUBQW010000022.1:0-274 GCF_036701485.1 Microcoleus sp. Pol11C3
TCTTGCACTTTATTCTCGATCGCGCGCTCAAAACCCAGGCTACCTCAAGTGCGATCGATATATTCAGCAAGCCCTATTTAATTGGCGATCCTAATATTACCCACAGCTTTCGAGACGCGAGTGCCGTGTCCTCTATATCATGTCGCTCGTGCAACCGGAAACGATCTCAATCTGTCGAAGAGGCGATCGCACTCGGCATCAAACAGACGGTATAAAACACACCCCAGCAACTTTTAGGCTGCCGGGGCTTGTCTTAGTTAATTTGGTGGCGGGA
>NZ_JAUBQW010000022.1:374-60640 GCF_036701485.1 Microcoleus sp. Pol11C3
AGTGGATTTGAACCACTGACCTTCGGGTTATGAGCCCGACGAGCTACCAGGCTGCTCTATCCCGCGTCGCTTTGTCTATCTCTAGTGGTTTCCAAAAACAAAACCCTGAAACCTTAACAATTACAGGGTTCGCTTGAATTTGGTGGCGGGAAGTGGATTTGAACCACTGACCTTCGGGTTATGAGCCCGACGAGCTACCAGGCTGCTCTATCCCGCGTCGCTTTGTCTCTTTCTAATATAAACATATCTTTCTGAAAATAGCAACCCCACAATCAAAAAAACTTTTTAGATTGTGGGAGGGGTTGCTGAAATCGGCTCAGAGTCTCGATCGCCCTAAAGCATCGAAACTTCCCCGATTACCTCCAAGCGCTTGAAGTCACTGAGAGTGAGGTAAGTTTCCGAAAGAGTTTCGGCGATCGTCGGAGTAATCCACCCCAACTGCTTGAGCAAGTGAATCGCCACAGCAAATTGAGCACGCTTTCCTCCATCCGTCACCTTAATTGCCAAGCCCATGCCTTCGCCAACGCGGCCAATGCACTGCACCCCTTCGGCGCCCGACTTGCTCACCAATTCTCCTTGAGTCAAACGCATCAGTTCCGTGTCAAATTTGCCCTCACCGGCAACCATCATCGGGTGATGAGTCATAGCGCGGACAATCCGCTCCATCTCCACATTGTCGCCAGAGGCCAACTTAGCGTACAAAGACGCCATTTGCCCCAATTGCAACAGATAGGTAGGAGCGCCGCAGTCGTCACGAGCGCTGATAAACTCTTCGGCAGGCATTGCCAGCAAGTCAGCCACTTTGCCCAAAATAAGCTGCTGGACAGGATGTTTGCGGCGTAAATAAGTGTCCAGAGGCCAGTGCAGTTGCTGGCAGACAGCTAGCATTCCGGCGTGTTTGCCGGAACAGTTGTATTGCAGGGCGCTCTTTTTGCCTTCGGGAATGGGGCATTGAAGTTTAGAGGGGTCAATGTCGCAGCGCCACAGGACGTTAAATACCTGGCGCGATTGCTCGATCGTACCTTGATGGGAACTGCAAATAATCGCTAAATCTCGATCGGTCAATTCGTAGCGTTCTAAAGTGCCAGTCCCCGTCACCGCCAAAGCTTGAAACGGCTTGAGTGAAGAACGGACAAATGAGGCCGTTTCCGAGTTACCGGCAACAGACAGAACGCGCCCGCGCTTGTCGCAGACAGCCGCCTGGGCGCGGTGCTTCGATTCCACAATACCTTCGCGTAGCAGTGTGACTTCCAGTTCGGGAGCTTGGGTTCGTTTTCCCCTTGTCATATCAATTTTAGATTTTAGATTTTAGATTTTAGATTGAGGTTGAGGAAGTTATGAGTTGCGAGCTGCCAGTTAAGAGTTATAAAGTTAATCTTTCTGTGATCGTTTCTCACTCATGCACTCCGTGTGTGTTGTTGGCTGTGCGCGGCAATCTCAAAACTCAAAACTCCCTTCCATTCCCGATTACAAACAACTCCAAGTTAGTCCCCCGGCAACCAGCAACACTGTCAAAGCATAAAATGTCTGCCGCAGACGCCTGAGAATTGGTTCTAGTTGGTAGTTGACTATCAACTGGTCTTGAAGCAAAACTTCGGGAGTTTTAGGCCAAGATTGACAATCGTACCAGCCAGACTCTTCGTAGACGACCGTGGGATTTGAAAGGCGCGATCGCACGTAAAACCAACCCAAGTAGAGTCGCAGCAAAGCTAATCCTAGAATAAAACTGGCACCTGCGGCACCGCACAGGACAAACTGAGCTGGATACTTGACAGGAGCAAAGCTAGAAGCAGCTATCGGCCCCGATACCAAGCAACTCCAAGCCCACACCCAAGCTAGTTTTGCCAGGTATCCGGGCCAATTGAGTGTTACCCAGCTAAAAAACCAGGATTCTTTAAGTTCTTGGTATTCATTGATCGGTCGCTGTTCTTGCGGAACCGGACAAATAGAAGCAGAAACGTTTTTCACATTAGCCCTCCTCACGGCGCGGGGGAAAAGTCAATGCGTTCGGCGTGTCCCCAGAACGCTTCTAAATTGTAGAACTCCCGCTCTTGAGGCTTCAAAATGTGAATGATCGCGTCGCCGTAGTCCATGACGACCCAACTAGCGTCTGATAGGCCTTGTGTACGCAGTGGCAAGCGCTGCCACTCTTCTTCCACTTGGTCTGCTATCGCTTGGGAGATGGCTCGTACCTGCACGTTGGAAAATCCGGTGACGATCGCAAAGTAGTCTGCCAAATAGCATACTTCGGCCACTCGGAGCAATACAATATCTACTGCTTTGCGGTCATCGGCTGCTTGGGCAACGGTCATGATCAGGCCGCGGGCTTCGTCTGAGGAGGTGTCGCCCGTTGCTGTAGACTGGGCCCTGGAGTATTCGAGTTGAGTTAGATCTGACATTAAGTGTTTAATTTCCTAATTGATACTGTAAGGAAGAATGGGTGCGCTATTCGCTTTCGGTTGTTGGCAGTTTGAGACGGGAAATAGGAGTTAGGTTGAAGCCAAAAGTAAGGACAGGATTGCTGATAAATTTTACTTTTAACTTGTGATTTGTTCGATCGACTTCTCCGTCGAATTTCCTGTTTCCTGCGAGTCGCGAGCCATTTGCAGCGCCCAATTCCGCGTAAGTACAGTGCGGGGGTGGATGTAGCAGCGAGTTTCTAGCAAATATTTAAGAGAATAATCGCTAGTTTGCCACACGGCTGCATAAAGATTTTGCAAGCTTGCCTCGCGCAGTGCTTCTAGTTCGGCTGTGTTGCCACGGCTCGGCTCTACGGTATCTGCTATGAATACGGTACAACTGAGCTGACTCATGTTTGGTCTGCCGAGGGTGTGATTGGCGATGGCGTCCAAAATTTCTCGATCGACCACCCCGAATTCGTCTCTAGCTACGATCGCGCTCGCGTCTGCGTGCAGCAAATGCGGGTGTGCTTCCAACACTGAGTCTAACTCTAAACCTTCCTTCTGGGCCATTTGCAGCAGCAGTTGAGGTTTGAAGTATTTTGCCAAATCGTGCAACAAACCGGCCGATCGGGCTTTTGCTTCGTCGAGGCCGTAATGGCGAGCCAAGTCACCTGCTGTTTGTTCGACTCCGAGGATATGTGTGATGCGGGCAGCAGGAACGCGGTGTGAGAGCCAAGCTAGGACGTTTTCGCGCGTGGGTGCAAGTGCCAAGTATTAACTCCGAAATTGTGTGATATCTAGTATTTTAGCGTTTTGTTTCGATCGGCTGTTGTGTCGCGCACGCAGGGTTGTGGTGATATTTGGGATGATTGGGGTGAAGGGGGCGAAGGGGGCGATCGGCTTTTTGGGAGATACGTTATCTTTTCTGGTAACTGCTTAAATATTAGACTTGAATCGCAGAAATCTTGGATACACTTTTTTAAACCGCAGATTAACGCAGATTAACGCAGATGCTTTTCATGATTATTTGCGAATGCTGGCAATTCAAGTCTCTTCAAAACTATCCCTACCCGAACAAATAGTCTAATGGACTTGCTATTTTTTGTAATTCTCTCATTTTTTCTACTTTTAGTTAGTGCCATCAAAGGTTATTTTGTCCTTTATCCGCTGCTTGCTTCTATGGGAATTTTTATTACTATTTTTTTACACAGAGGATTTCAACTAAAAAGCTTAATCAAAATGGCTGTGACTGGAAGTCAAAAGTCTTTTTCAGTAATCGGTATTTTACTTTTAATCGGTGCAGTCATGGCTGTCTGGATGGCTGCGGGGACGGTTCCGGTTCTCGTGTATTGGGGAATTAAATTGATTAGCCCTCAGTATTTTATATTTTCGGCGTTTATCTTAACTAGCATTGTTTCTGTGCTGCTGGGAACTTCCTTTGGGACTGCGAGCACGATCGGTATCGCATTAACGATCGCGGCAAGGGGCAGCGGTGTCAATCCCAATATGGTTGCGGGGGCAATTGTTGCGGGAGCTTATTTTGGCGATCGGTGTTCTCCAATGTCTTCTAGCGCTAATTTGATTGCCGCCATTACCCGCACAGAAATTTATACGAACCTCAAAAACATGGCGGTAACAGCTTTCTACCCGCTGATAGTTTCCAGCATATTGTATTTAATTTTATCCTTGGCAAATCCCGTTGAACTTGCTGGCAGCACCCTGGCTTTTGAAATTGGCAAAGCCTTCAATCTCAACTCGATAACTTTGCTGCCAGCCTTGACAATTTTAATTCTTTGTGTGTTGCGAGTTGAAGTCAAAATTGCAATGGCTGTTAGTATAATTGCCGGAAGTGCGATCGCGATTTTCGTCCAAGGTTATTCGCCGCTCGAAGTTCTGCAATTCGCGATCGCCGGATTTAAGCTAGAACCAACTTCTAGTTTAAAAAATATTGTGGCGGGAGGAGGCATTTTGTCGATGGTCAAAGTTTCCACAGTTGTGATTGTATCGACAGCATTTGCCGGTCTTTTTGCAGGAACGAGAACGCTTGAATTTATTGAAGTGTATCTCAACAAAGCTCGATCGAGAGGCGATTTGTTTTTGGGAACAACAGTCCTCAGCATTTTATCAGCCGCCTTTGGCTGCACCCAAACGATCGCCATCCTCCTGACACATCAGTTAGTTGAGGAAAAATACCGAAAACAGGGATTAGATGACGATCAACTTGCCGTAGATTTGGAAAATACCGCTGTTGTAATTTCTCCCTTAATTCCTTGGAATATTGCCGGATTAGTTCCTGCAACTGTCTTGGGCGTTAATTCAGGTTTTATCCCTTATGCCTTTTATTTGTATCTCATTCCCTTATTTAACTTGATTCAAATGAAAATGGCTAAACCACCTCATATAAATTCACCTAACTAAATGAATAATAGAAGGTCAATCGGTTATTTTATGGCAGTAGTTGCGACGGTTATTTGGGCTGGCAACTTCATCGTTGCTAGAGCTTTAAATCAGGATATTTTGCCGGTGGGTTTAGCTTTCTGGCGATGGGCAATTGCTGTGGCCACTTTGGCTCCCTTCACGGTGCACACGGCTATTTATGACTGGAAAATGATTAAAAAAAATCTCCCTTACTTAACTGTATCGGCACTGTTAGGCGTGACTGCTTTTAATACTTTAATCTACGTTGCCGGTCACACAACCTTAGCGGTGAACATGGCGTTAATTGCCACTTCTTCTCCGGTTTTTATTGTACTCATGTCCCGTATCTTTTACGGAGAAACTATCTCGTTAACCCGCGCCGCAGGTATGGCGATCGCAGTCAGCGGTGTTGTACTGTTAATCGCGGGAGGCTCATTAGAGAGGCTGCTGAGCATTTCTTTTGCGATCGGCGATTTGTATATGCTGTTGGCATCTATCATCTTTGCTGGCTACACGATGCTGGTAAAGCGCAAGCCGCCCAACCTGCGGATGACAACCTTCACTTTATGCACTTTTAGCTTGGGGCTGCTGTTTTTATCGCCCTTCTATGCGCTGGAATGTTGGATTTATCACCCTGTGGCGTTCAATCCTTCGATCGCCCTGGCGCTACTTTATGTGGGGGTTCTGTCGTCTGTGGTGGCGTTTCTAGCCTGGAATCAGGCGATCGCCTTCATTGGCCCGAACCGCACGGCCTTAATCTATTACCTGATTCCGGTTTTTAGCGGCATTGCTGCGTGGCTGTTTCTGGGTGAAGCGATTTCGTTGGTGCATATTTTTAGTACATTGGCGATCGTCTGCGGCATTATTATTACTAACCGCACTGAGTCACAATGAAATTATGGCGATCAACAATGGACGGGATTTGAAAACTTGCGTTACTACAAACTTAATGATAATGATTTAACTGGACATGACATCAGTCACCGCCCCGTCAAGATTTCGCTTACAATTCCGGTTCAATTCCAGCCGATCGCAATTGAGTCCGCAACTGCTCTAATTCTCGTTGGGTGCGATCGCCTCTTTTTGTGCTAAATCAGCCGTGGAGGCACGGGTAGGCAGAAACCGCCTTTTTTACCAAAATACTTGGTTGCAGCCCGTATATTCGCTAAAACACGAGGCTGGAGAGGATAAAACTGCCCCTAGGAGTCCGAGTGCGTCTAGGGCTGACCAAGCAACAGATAATTGTTAGTGTTCAATAACCTAATTATCTGATTACTTTGGCAGCGGTGCCAATATTTTCTCAGCATGACTCGCTGCCACCGCGGCAAATAAAGCTTCATAATGATTCAAAGCTTCCTCAAATCCGTAATTCTCCACAGCATAATTTCTGCCTTGCTGACCCAACACATCCACCTTAGCAGGGTGCAGGTACAAATCCTCAACAGCCTCAGCCAAAGCCTGCGGATCTTCCGGCGCTACCACCACCCCACCACCGCTTTGCTGCACTGCTTTCTGGGCGGTACCAGTTTCGGGAACCGACGCCAAAATTGCCCGACCGCTGGCGAGAATTACTTGAATCTTTGAAGGCATATTGAAGTTAGTAACGCGGCGCTTTTGTACTACTAAACTAACGTCAGCAGCAGCTAACAATTCCGGCAATTTTTCTCGCGGTTCAAATGGCAGCAACATTACATTATTAGCTTTGTAAGTTTCGCAATCTTGTTGCAAGCGGGCGAGTGCTGTTGATTCCCCCACAATTACAAAAGCGATTTCGGGTATATGTTTCAAACGAGCGGCTGCTTGGACAACTGTTTGCAAGCCTTGAGTGAGGGCAATATTGCCAGCGTAGAGAACGACAAATTTGCCCTTGAGTTTGTGAGTTTCTCGAAATGAGTTACTTTCCTTGGGTAAGGGCCGAATGAAATTGACATCTACCCAATTGGGAAGGCAAACTATTTTTTCCGGGGGTACTCCCTGAGAGTGCAATTTTTTGATAAAACCGCTGTCGATGACGCTGACTTGGCTGGCTGTGCTGTAGGCCAATTTTTCTAGGGCGTCAGCAATGCGAACTAGCAGTCCGTTTTTTTTGACCAAACCGACGCGCACGGCTGCTTCTGAGACGATATCCTGAACGTTGAGGACGATCGGGCAAGCGCGAATCCAGCCGTAAAAGGCGACTGGGACGCAAATCGGTAAAGGGGGCATTGTCGAGAAAATCACGTCGGGACGCCAGCCGCTGAAGGCTTGGACGGCGCTGGAGACGACAAAACTGCCGTCTAGCAAAAGTCGGTCTAGGAGGCTGGGGTGGGGGCCGTTGACGCGCAGATAGCTGCGCTGAATTGTGACGCCGTTGTGTTCTTCGGTGAGGTACAATTTGCCCTGATATTGCGGATAAATCCGGCGCTGGGGATAGTTGGGCATTCCTGTGACTACTCGGACTTGGTGACCGCGTTTGACTAGGCCTTGCGCTAGTTCTGTCATCAGGGGGGCAATGCCGATCGGCTCTGGATAATAGTTATAGGAATAAATTAGAATACGCATAATATTTATTTTGAAGCAAACTGTCCGGCCGCCGCGTACATCGAGCCTGCACCCGCAGAATTGCAGAGGATGTGGTTGGGTTCCCGGTAGCAAAACAGGGGGCGACGTTAGGATCTTCCACTCCTTGCGAAAGAAGCCGCCGTGACCGGGCGGGTATCGCGCCCTCATGTAATGTTTTTGCGCATTACCAGGCAGTTGCGGAGATCGTCGGTACGGATATACCGAAGCTCGTCTGTGAGCTTGTACATGAACAACAGTCCCCTTCCTCCTTCACTCTTCGGATCGTGCTGCTCTTGCATGATCGAGTGCAGCTTTGCTTCTAATTTGAAGGGTTGACCCCTGTCCCAAATCCTAATTTCTAAGTAATCGGCAAACACTTTTACCTCAAGGTCTATCAGCGTCGCTTGGGGCAGGTTCTGGTGAGCGTGGCGGACAACGTTTGTAAAGCCTTCGGTGATTATCAGCTCGCACTGCCACCAAAAATCGGCTGGTATCATGGGCAAAACGATATTCTCCAACCATTCCAAAACGGATGTTAAAGCATTCAGGTCTGTTTCAACCTGAAGGTGCCACTCGGCATTTGGTTGCTTGTCTTTCATCTTTCTTCCCCCTGGTCGGCCCCCACCACCGCTTTACTCAGCGGCGGAGGGAGAGAAAAAGGAGGGCAAGGTCTTGGCAACATATTAGTTAAGTCAAGCTTGAGTTGAAGAAGCCCGTTTTGCCTCAAGGTGAGCATTCCTTTCGCACCATTTACTCGCACAGCAAATGAGAGACTTCCGATACTGTAACCCGCCTCGGTAGGGCGTTTAAATAGGGAAAATTCCCGAGTCAGCTTGCCAGGAAGTGATTTAAACTTCGACCGTGTTAGCAGTCGCTACTTTTCTAAACACAGGTGAGTTCTTCTCGTCCTCGAAAATCATGCTGGGATCATTCGAGTATGACCTCGAACTCGCCAATTGCTAATTATTAATGCTCTGATTGCAGAGCTGGCAACTAGCTGTGCATTTTCTGGGCGTGTGAATTTTAACACTTAATGCTAACGTAGCTATCGCTAGCGATCGTCTGCTTGACTAAGTATCGAGTTCGAGTTCGGGCCGCCCGTCGGCAACCGCACCTGAAAGTTCAGTGGTGGGTTGTTGAGGGCTCCTACACAGCGCCGCTATTTTTGTTAAACAGGACTGTTACAGTTTTAACAATTAGTGTCAAGTCATACACCAGACTCCAGTTTTGTTGGTATTTTAAATCTAAACGGATGACATCTTCAAAATCGCGGACTTGAGAGCGACCGTTGACTTGCCATTCCCCGGTCATCCCGGGTTTGACATCCAAACGCTGCCACTGAGGGACTTCGTAGCGCTCAACTTCGTCTGGGGTAGGCGGTCTAGTGCCGACGAGACTCATTTCGCCTTTGAGCACGTTCCAAAACTGCGGCAGTTCGTCGAGACTGGTTTTGCGCAAGATGCGCCCGACTTTGGTAATCCGCGGGTCGTTGTCATTTTTGAAAAATGCGCCAGAAGCTTGGTTTTGGATTTGGGCTTTCATGGCTTCGGCGTTGGTACACATCGATCGAAATTTCCAAATCCGAAATTCTCTGCCCATCCAGCCGCAGCGGGTTTGACCGAAAAATATCGGGCCTGGATCGTTGATTGTGATAGCTGCGGCTATAGGTACGAGCAAAATTCCTGTAATCATCAAACCGACTATTGCCCCAACGATATCTATCAGCCGCTTCAGCCACGATTGCACTGAGGGGTGGGTCATCGGTAGCAGATTGTCCGAGGGGTTGGTCTCTGTGGGAGTTGAGGTTGCAGAGGGCTGCTCGATCGTCAGCACTTGATCTAGGCTGGTGAGAGCAAATACTGCCATCACCTGTGGCTTGAGGCTCCGGAGCACCAAGTCGCTGCCGCGCTGTTTGGCAAATTTCAGATTGCTGACTAAAGCACCGATCCCGCTACTGTCTATGAATGTCGTCTGACTGAAGTCTAGGACAATTTTGCTGGGGGTGCTTCCAGAGAAAAGTTGCTGGCAGGTTGTCTTGAAGTTTACGGCTTCAAGTACGCTCAAGCGCACGGGTATGTGAACAGAGGGAATCTCGTCCAAGTAAGTAACCCGAAAATCTGCCTCTGGGGTGTGACTGACCATGAAGTCCTAGTTTCAAATTTCAAGCTGATGTCTTTAGCCTATTCTGTCCTAGCCGCTCCTCCTTATGCTAGCTTTATACAAACTTTATAAAAAGATCTTAAAACTCGCCCGCCGAGCGTGATATCAAAGGCAACGCTAGGCTTGAGTTTACCAGTCGCAGTTTTGACTCAAAGATTTTTAAACGCAGCCGCTGCGAAACTTTAACTACATCGGCTTCAAGATTTTTGTGGATTCAGGCCGATTAATCTTGTCGTTAATAATTTTTGTGCCTGTCTTGCAGCGGATAGCCACCGCAGTTAACAGTTAACAGCTAACACAGAAGTCAACAGTTAACCGTTAAGTGGAAAACCCCTGTAGCAAGCATCGGGGGATGAGGTTAAGAATTGTAAACGTTTTCTGACTGGGAGGTTTCGCGGGTAATGGGTTTGACTTTGGCTTTGGCTTTTGCTGCGTTGCGTTTCAAGGCCTGGAGACGAGCTTCGTATTTGGCCCGCTGCTGTTTTTTGGAGGTTTGCTCGATTAATGTTTTTAAGGCGCTGCCGAGGCTTTTGTAGGCGTTTGGGAGAGTGTAGCCGAAGCGGGTGGCTAGGGCGAGGGCTTTTTCGTCGGCGTCTACTGCTTCTTTTAAACTTTTCTCTCCGTTGTTTTTTTGGTAAAGTCTCCAGCCCGAGACGCCGCACAGGGATAGGGCCAGTATCAGCAGTAAGCCGTCTTGCACCCAAAGTTCACCGACGGCGCCGCCTAAACCAATGGCGAGGGCTGCCATTTCCCAACCGTCTCTGGCGATGGTGTCGTTTTGGATTCTAGCGACTTCGTGCCAAAATAAAAGGTTGCGCTGATCCATTGCTAGCTGTTCCCAGCGGATCAGGTCTATTTGGATTTCTACCTGGTCTTTGCCTATTTCTTCGCTGCGGATCAGGGTAGGATTAACTTCTATAGTTTTTTCTACTGTTACCCAACTTTGGAGTTCTGGGGGCAGTATATTTTTCAAGCGCCGGATCTCACTCATCTCGGCTCTTGCTGTAGAGGTTGCATAGGATGTCATAGCTCCGGCCTATTGATTTTCCAAAGGTTAATATGTGTCTATTTCTGGAGTATAGCAAACCTTTAATCAAAATCTAGTCGAGTAACGGGGGTCGATCGACCAATACTTGCAATTTTACTTGATTTTAGTCTCAGGGGGCGATCGCAACTGCCGACTCGATCCTTGACTTTCGACTATTTCATCAACGGTTCGATTTCTTGCCGCAATTTCGACCAAGCCGACAAAACTTCAGGCTTAGAAGTTATACCTTTTTGAACTAAAACAACTCCGTCCAATACTTCAGCAATTCCGTACAAACCTTGCCGTAGAGCTTTATCGGTAAAACGCACTCCCCCCCGAACTCTACCTCGGTCAACGGGAACTTTTAAATTGTTTTGCTGCAACTGCCACAAATCTAACAGCGCATAATCGACATCGACTACTTTTCCCTCTTCGTCTTTCATCTGCATCACTTCTAAACGGATGATGTTCCGGCGACCCGAAAGGTGGGAAACGATATAACCGCTTGTAGAAACGCTAGCATCTTGGGGAATCAAACTTAAGACTTTTTTGACATTAGCTGCGTGTCCGAGTTGAGCCGGCAAAGATTGATAAACCCAAGGTTGAAAAGAATAAGGAGAGATGAAATACAAAGCTCGATTCGGATTGGAAGTGTACGTAAGCAGTATTGACAGACCGATACACCCAATCCAGAAGCGGTGGAACCTGGGTTTGAATTTATCTTGATGTTGCGACCACCACAGGATTGTACCGTAAAATAACCCCGGAATTACAGCAAATGTGTAGCGGGTGTTGATAGAAGTAGCGGCCTGATTAACGACTTGCAGCAACAGAACCAGTAAAGGAAAAACAGTCATTAACCAGGCGCTAGGAGCGATCGTAGGTACAAATGCTAGCGGCAACCAATGACCTAAAAGATATAAAATTCGCTTACTTGCATCTTTAAAAAATACTTCTATTATGAGCTGAGGTTGACTGATAATCGCCCAAAGCAGTTCTAGTGTTGACGGGTTCTCGGTTTTAACAAATTGCCTAAAGTAATTAGCTAAGTACAAGCGGGAATTGTCAGCCGAAAAAATCGGCATGATTGTATTAGTTATGAACACCACGTAGCTAAAGCTGAGAGCGCACAAAGCTATGCCGACGCGGGGGTAGCGCCGACTGACAATTAAATACGCTCCGATCCCAAACAAGCTAATCCCCGCATCTTCGCGAGTGCCTAATGTTAAAACTGCGAACAGCCAAAATAGCGGCCAGCGCTGCTTTTCTAATGCTAGAAGCAAGCTAAATAGAAATAGAGGAATTTGGCAGTGTTCGTAAAAATTTCCCAGGGTCGGGCCGATGACACCATTTGCTCCGTAATAGCTGGCTACTATCATTACCGACAGGGGAACAGATAGATAGTGTCTTGCTAAAAAATACAGGACTATTCCGGCTGCAGCAATTAAAGTAACTTGCAAAACTATCAGGGTAATGGGAGATGGAAATAAGGCATAAATCGGCATCCAAATTAGAAAATCAATGACAAAGTGTTGGCCTAAATGGATATAAAATGGGTAGGAAAGTTGTCTGTCCATCAGCGAGGCGCTGGAGGCTGCTGAGGACATTGAACTTTGAAAAAATCTGCCGTGTATGCTATTCCAAAATACTTGGTTAAATAGACCGTGATCGTAGGTGGCTAAGAAGCTTTCGTAGCGGATTATGCTAAAAGTTAAAACTAATATAAAAAAGAGGGTGGCTAGGATTGTAACTTGACGCAATCCTGTTTGATTGTTCCAGTAGTCGAGAGGTTTAAATTTCATAGTTTTTGCTGAACCCGATATTTGCTCTAAGGTTGACTGAAGTTGTGCTTAAATTCGGAAATAGAAATAAATTTGCCTTGGGTTTTCAGCTTGGTGAGATATTTTTCTAGTTTTTCAACCATTTTGCTGCCTGAGTCTTTTTTGATGTAACTGGGTAATTTAAACTGGGAAATATCTGTGAATTCCCAGGGGTGAAAGTAGATGTTCAGATAGGAGTCTGTTTCTAGGGTTAGCTGGGTTGCTAATTCTATCATTGAGAGGGGGAAGTTTTTAAAGCTCAACCAAAATAAAGGAAATCTGATCATAGGAGTGACTGAAATGGGAAGGTTGAGCAGTTTATTGGTATAATATGCAGTTCGGGGTTTAGATAGGTTGTTGTATCTGCCGGGGATGTAAGTTGGATTCATTGATGAGTTGTATTCGTAGCCTGCTTTTTCTATTTCTGCGTCGTCAACGGGCTGAAGTCTGGCCATCCTGAATCCAGTGATTTCAGTATTAGTTATTTGTTCTAAGGTTTGTTTAGATTTCTGTAAATCTTCTAGGCAAAATTGAGAGTGGTAAAAGCCGTGGGAGGCGATTTCATGGTGTTTTGAAATTTCTCTGATTGTATCTGGGTTGTGGAGTGCAAAGTTAGCTGTGACAAAAAATGTGGCTGTAATATCTAATTTTTCTAGAAGTGCAATAATTTTTGACAATCCTCGGTTAGAAATTTCAAATTTGATGTCGGATTCCAGGGGTTGACCGTATTCTTCGGGGATGTCAAATTCTTCTATGTCAAAGCTCACCAAGATTGATTTATTCATAGTAGCCTGCGCGGTCGTTGGCTCTAATTTTAAATAAGCAGAGCAGCATTTTTAGGGAATCTTTAAATATATTGACTTGAGAATTTTTGTATAGGTGGTGCTGGCCAACTTTGGCAGGGATTTCAGCAATTGTATATCCTTTTTTTTTTGCTAAAAAAAGCAGTTCTGCATCAAAACAAAATCCAGTAAGTGTTTGTGTTTTAAATATTTCTTGGGCTGGTATTTTGTTAAATCCTTTGAGTCCGGCTTGCATATCTCTATATGGTAGATTCAGAATTTTTCCCGAAATTAAGTTAAATATTTTACCTGATATTTTTCTGAGTAAGGTAAGATTTCGGAAGTTTTCTCCGTCGAGGTTTCTGCAACCAATTACGACATCAACTTCTTTTAATTTTTTGACTAAGAGTTCGAGGTGTTCGAGGGAGTAAGCTAAATCGCCATCCATGAAGCAAATGCAGTCGGCGTCAACATATTCGCTGCCTTTTTTGACGGCATATCCTTTACCTTGACGGTTGCTGTAAGAAATTAGTTTGATGTGATGTGTGGGGAAAGTTTTGAGTTTGTTTTCGAGAATTTGCAGCGTATTGTCGGTCGAGCCGTCATTAACAATAATAAAATTGTAAGCAGGATTTTTGTGAGAAAATTCTAAAATTCTGTCAAAGGTTTGGGCTATGCAATTTGCTTCGTTGTAAACAGGCAGAATTACCGCTATCTTCATCATGGTTGTGGGATATGGCTTTCGGTCAAATATGGTACCACCTCGGGAGGTAAATCACAAGTAAAAAATTTACCGATAAAAATTTACCGATAAAATTTCGAGCGGGGAGAGGTATTGTTCACTGCTGCTGAGAAAATTGACTTCAACTTCGCCTTGAAAGTGCAAAGATGAAGTTGGACTTTTTGGAACCTTTGAACAGGGGGCAGTTTAGGGGTTGGAGGGTGCTGTCGGAATTGCTGCTGTCGATCGCCCATACTGGCTAATCTATCTCAAATGATCATTTTTGAGCTAAACGGACGATCGCCACTCCTCTAGCACCACTTCTGTCCTGTGAACCGAGGTTGAGGGATAAGTGCGATCGAGACAAATTGTATCATGCTGGAGTTGACCAGCTTATCTTTAGGGGAAACGCGGGCGATCGACAATCTAGATGCTCCCTGCAGCTCAGCCAGAAAAACCCTCTTACTCCCATCCGAACCTTTTACCTCATGAGGTTGTAATTGTCAATGGTAAATTATTTAGTTAACAAATTGCCGGAGTATTTTCAACAGGGTATTACGCTCCGAAAAAAACGCATTATTAGCTTTTTACTAGCATTTCTCCTAACTTTCATCACTTATCAAGTAATCTTAGAAATCATCACAGTAGAAATTCCGATTTTCGGCTTTCACGATATTGTTGACCTTCAGAATCCCCAGGAAATACCGCCGCTGCGGCGAGAATTTCCCGGCGACTACAGCCAGCAAAATTTGGAACCTTTTTTAGATAATTTAGTTAGCCATAACTATTGGTTTTTGTCATCCCAAGAGCTTTACGAGTACTTCATAGCAAATCCCAAAAAACTGGTGCCGAGTGAATATCGCGATCGCCCAAAAGTCATGATTACTTTTGACGACGGAAATAAAAGCATTTATACGCACTTACTGCCGATTTTAGAAACTCTCGAAAATAAATACGGCAAAAAAACCAAAGTAGTTGTATTTATCAACTCCGGCTTCTTGGGCCATCAGGACTCGCTCATAAAAAAGGTAACTTGTCAAGACTTGAGAGACGGAATGCAAAAAGGTTTTTATGATATTCAATCCCACGGACTGAATCACGAAAATTTAACAAAAATTTCTCTGACAGCATTAGACCGAGAATTATCTGAAGATCAAATTAGACTGAGGAAATGCACCCAAGATTTAGACCAAAATCGAACAGTCGCCTCACACATAGCCTACCCGTTTGGCGCTGTCAACAAACAAGTTGACAAATACGTTGCCAAATATTTCTCATCAGGATACTTGTACGACAGTTCAAAATTAAAACTGCGGTTTTTTTCACCCAATAAATACCGAATTTCGAGGTTGACAGTCAATAAAAAACACTCCGCCAAAAGACTCAGCAGTCTAGCTTCAGGAAGCTGGCTGCACAAATTAATTGGCAAATAAGCCGGAGATATTCTATTCTTTTTGAATACATCAATACTTCGGACAGTTTTTGATTGCCAACCGTAGAATAAGGATTTCAAGGCTCCAAGGCAAGTTCGCTACCAACGGAAAATCGAGGGTTTCAGCCTAAGAACTAAAAACAGTCCGGACTATTGATAAATAAGATTTTTAGTAATATCATGTGCGGTAAATTAACCGTTATTCCGATCCCGGCTAGGTTCATCATTATCTATCAAAAAGTGCAAAAAGTCCAGTAAACCCGCCCCGGCTGATATCTGGCGGTCAACTAACCGCAGGGCTGTTTCATTCTCACCAAAAACATCATTTTGTAGGGGTAGTGCTAAGAGTGCCTACCCCCTCTACCAACGATTGAATGGGTGTTTGGGCCATCGGGGATCTTCACGAGGGATTGCCACAAAGAATGAAAGAGCCCTGCAACTAACCGTACTTGATATAAATTAGAATCCCAAACATCAGAGGTAAAAGACATGGTGAAACAAGAAAATAGTTTAGCAGTTGCTGCCGTTTCCCAACGCGCAGACGCGCTGGATGCCCTGCGCGGAGTAGCAGTATTAGCAATGGTTTTATCCGGTACAATAGCCCGGAAAACATTGCCGGCGTGGATGTATCACGCCCAACTGCCACCGCCCGACCACATTTTTAATAACAAACTGCCGGGATTAACCTGGGTTGATTTAGTTTTCCCCTTCTTTTTGTTTGCAATGGGGGCCGCGATACCGCTAGCTTTGTCGCGTCGCATCGCCAAGGGATGGGATACAAAAAAAGTGATTTTATCTATTTTGCAAAGAGGATTTTTGTTAGCATCATTTGCGATATTTCTCCAGCACATTCGCCCGACTATAATTAACCCAGACGCATCCATCCTGCAGAAGTGGTGGATGGCCTTGTTTGGATTTTTAATATTATTTTTAATGTATGTTCGCTGGCCGTCCAGGTGGTCTGTGTGGCGGCGGAGATCCTTAACCCTTGTTGCTTGGAGTGCCGGGATTGGCTTCGTATCTTACATCAAATATCCCAACGGCGTAGGATTTTTAGTTAGCCGTAGCGATATTATCTTGATTGTACTAGCAAATATGGCCGTTTTTGGCTCGCTAATTTGGCTGTTTACTCGTTCAAATACGTGGTTGCGAGTGGGATTTTTGGGCTTGCTGTTGGCGGCGCGGCTGTCTTCTCCTACTGACGGTTGGATTAATTTAGTTTGGCGGTACTCTCCTGCACCTTGGCTGTTTCAATTTGATTATTTAAAGTATTTGTTTGTGGTGATTCCCGGTACGATTGTGGGCGATTTCCTGGGTCGGTGGATAGAGTATTGTTCGCCGGAAGAGGCGAGTTATGCTAGCTGGAAGAGTTGGCGCTATTTCAGCCTTATGGTTGTGATGTTTGCTGTCAATTTAGTCTTGTTAATTGGACTGCAAGCTAGATGGGTGTGGCAGACTGCATTAGTGACGGTTGTGCTGTGTTTGTGCGCTTTGGTTTTGTTGAGAAAGCCAGGGAATGTCACCGAAAATTTATTGAATCGCCTTTACAAATGGGGGTTTTATTGGGTGGTTTTGGGTTTGCTGTTTGAGCCTTATGAAGGCGGCATCAAGAAAGATTCAGCGACGATGAGTTACTTGTTTTTAACGGCTGGAATGGCGATTTTGCTGTTGATTGGGTTGATGATAATTATCGATGTGTTTCAAAGAAAATGGTTTTTGCAGTTGTTTATTGATAACGGGGTGAATCCGATGATTGGTTATGCAGGATTTGCGAATATTATCTGGCCGATTCTGGTTTTAAGTAAATTGGAACCGGTGATTGTTGAGCTGACTTCAACCAATCCGTTTATGGGGTTTTTGAGGGGGTTGGGATATACGACTATTCTGGCGTTAATTGTGGTAGTGTTTACCAGGTTTAAACTGTTCTTAAGGACCTAAATTTTGAGGTTTGTAGTAAGAAGTTTAGTCCTTATTGATTCAAACTAAGGGAGAGGACTTCTGTCCTCTCTAGGAAGTTATTAAGATTGGAGGGACTTCAAAATACCGCTTTCCAACTGATAAATTGCTGCCATAATCCCGCTTTCAGGATTTGTGAGCAGGGACTTTTTGACATCTTTTAAGTATTCTACAATGTGTTCCCGCAAAATCGGTCTTTCTACTTTGACTGTGTGATTGTAATCCCACAAATCCCAAATGATAATCCCGATGCCGACAATCGGGTCGATTAAACTTACTCCCAACTGACTAGCAACTGTACCGCCTGTTTTTGTTGCTACCTTGGCGGCGGCTTTGCTGGCAACTTTTGCCGTAACTTTGCTGCCAACTTTAGCTGCTACTCCCAAAATTAAGGGTTTAGCAATTAAGTAGCCGCTGCCCCCAACTAATACTTTTAATGATAAATTCGAGACGTTTCCTTTGTCGCTAATTGTGGTGGCAATATCGTTTAAATATTTGTCCCACTGTAGTTGCGGTATATTATAATTGTTTTGAACTACTTTCACATTCTTGCTAACTTCGGCTATGTACAGGTTAGCAGTATCTTGAGTGATTAATTGAAAGCGCAGTTGAGCATTTTTTGGCACCAGCACGCGGTTTGCAAATTCTCTTTGAAAGTCTTCGGTTAATTTTTCGGAAACAGCTTGAGAAGCTGCTGTCATATCAAATCTGTTGAGTACGGCAGATTTCACGAAATTAAAAGGTACAGTAAACTCCATCTTTTTTTGATTGAAGTAATCAAAGTACCAATCGAGGAAACTATTGTCTAGTCGTGCAATTACTTCGGTTTCCCATTTGTCCAATTCTTTTGAGGCGAAAGTTTCGGCTGTTGTATGGGATTGTTGGATAGCGTTTTTAATGTCTTGGTTGACTTTGCTAAAATCGTGCGGCGGCGAGACGAAAACTGCTGTGGTTCCGGTATTGGTTAGTGACTTGGAAATTAGAAAGTTACCTAATAGGGGAATGATGACTACTAAAATTACGATCGTCCAAATCATCGGTGTCACGGTTTTGATAAACTGACGGATAACTCTGAGACGTTCTGTTTTCTCTGAATAGGTAGTTTTTTCGTTGTCTTGACTCATGGCGGTTTCTCAACTGATGAGAGTTGGGCTAGTTTCGATTATAGGCGATCGTACTTGCGATCGTGTTACTGGCCTGTAGCCTGCGATTCTGGAAAGGTTGGGGAAAAGTGCGATCGCTCTCTTTATCTGGGTTAATCGGCAGTTAATAAAAAACTCCCTCGCCTTCACCTTAATTCTTTCATATGACCCTTTAACTAACGCTCAGCTTAAACTTTCAGCCTCACTGCTTCGCAGTTTCCCACCAACTCTGCAAAGGGTGGCTTTTAGGTGGCATATATCGCCCCTTAACTCGAATTAAATTCAGTACATCGCGTAGTGTTTGCGAATCAATACCTGCTTCCTCTGACCAATGCTTAACTATCTCTAGGGTTGATAAAACCTGAAGCTGTGGTGTCTCGTTCCGAAAAAACGATATCGCTTTTTTATCATCCGTCGCCATTGCCCATTGTCGGTGAACTGCGATGGCGCCAGTCGCTGACTCGCCGTCATCTAAAATAGCGGCGTAATTCACAAATGATTCGGCCTCTTCTTCCGACTCAAAATCCACGGTTATAAGTAGATTTTGTGAGATCGCTGCCTCGAATTGAGACGCACCATCATTTTCTTCGCCCTCAAGACGCTGGAGTGTTTGTAACTCCTGCTCTCGAACAACCTGGGTAACTGCAACCTGAACAGGAATAGACTTCAAAATTCCCAGTAATTGACCCGAAGCGCAAAAGTTTAGAACGCAGCAGGCATCAAGAAGAAGGTGGGAGTGAACAATTTGCATAACTTGGCTTCTCCCATTACTCCTGCATATCAATCAGGTCGAAATCAGAGGCTTCCTCCATCATTCCGCTTGAATGTTCCCGCAATGCTTCTGCAATGCGGCGCGCCTCCAAGCGATCGACATTTAGGAAATCAGAAAAGCGACTCTCTGTAATCAGTCCTTGATCCAACGCCTCGATCGCGAGATGCTGATAGTGGAGAGGGATCGTATCAGTGCGCTGTGGGATATCTTCTAAGCCCAGCTCCTTTTGTACCTTTCTGACTTTCAACCCACGATCGCGCAATCGCTCCCAAGTTCCAGCCGGTAAAAGCTCCATTTCTTCTAACCTATAAGCAAGCGCTTCTACGGATACACCATAGTAATGAGCCAGAGTGAATAGATGAGCTGGAGTGAACTTGTTATGTATGCCAGACATATCTTTGAACCGCTTGAGCAAGCCGCTAGTGGGCATAAGGAAATATTTAGGAAAGGTTTCGGCTAGTCGTTCGCTCTCTGGAACTCGCTGATACTGACCTTCAAATTCCAACACAGCTTTTCGCCGATGTACGAGAAAGTGAAGGTATTCGTGAGCCAGCGACCAACGCCGCCGCTCCTCTGGATGATTAGCATTGATTGCTATGCAACCGCCAAGTCGTTCATCGTAGGTGTAAATCCCTGAGTATTTTGGTGGCATCTTTAGATAAAAGATGCGAAGTCCCACATCCTGCTCTAGAATGTCGCGCAGCCGTGAAATAGGACTATCTCCAAGCCCAAGCCGCTGACGCTCCGCAATCGCTATGCTTTCCGCCACAGCCTTGAGTGGCATATTCCTCACCTCCTGCTCAGGAGGATAGTTCCGGGGAAGTGGTGCGGACATAATTTCTTCAAGCTCTAGGTAATTCCGACAAAAATCCTCTAGACGCAGAATTGCTGGTTCAATCTGTACCTCTTCTCCCTCACTGCGCTGATAGGCTGCCCGGAATTGCATCTCGAAAGGTTGAACCACTGGACGAGCTCGAACGAATTCACTAACGGAGCGCCCATACGCACGGGCAAGCTTAATTAGTTCAGTTGCTTTAAGGCGGCGCTCTCCTTTTTCGATCGCCACCATAGTAGTGCGTGCAGCATCGATGACTTTAGCTGCATCAGACTGATTCATACCGCACTTTTTACGTGCCTGCTGAAGAAGTTCCCCCAGTGTCTGCGGGTCGATGTTGTCAAGGATGTTCGTAGTCATACATTTTTCCTCAACCTTACTGAACGTTGACTGCGTTTCTATTTGATACCTGCGGTTTGCCACATTGATTTAATGGGCAAACCGCAATTTGGGATTTTACTGTATCCCATTCAGAAACATAGGTTCGATAAAGCTGAATTAGCTGGCCCCGCATATCAATGGGTAGTAGGCTTTCTGCCCCAGCGCTGCGATCGACAATATCATCCAGCACTGGAAACTCTCGTGTCAAAGCTTCCCACTGAAGATCCATTTCATCTGATACATCAAGCAAATTTCGGAGGGTGTTAACCTGCACAAGCATATGATCGAGATGCAAACTGGACTCCTTTGGCGGGTGGTTTCCGTGAAGCACTACATAGCGCGTTAGATCTTTTATATAGGTAGCAGCAAGCGCTTGTCGTCTTAAAAGACAAGAGGAACAGTAACCACACTGAATCGGCTCCAGGCGATGTGGGCTGTCGCATGACATAGTTAGCGGCGGCAAGTCGTTTCTCCCGTCTTCAGCCAATGCTTTGCACATTTGAGCCTTAGTCCAGAATAGAAATGGATTTTTTACGCGGAACTCTTCTCCTAAAAGTTCTGAGACGAGATCGCTCACCATAAGTAAAGTCAGCGGGTGAACAGAACGAGAGTGATCCAGTCCCACAGCAGATGCGCGGTAAGGAAGGTTAATCGCCCCAATCCCATTCTCGTAAACACACAGAACCCGCTGACCCATGAGATATGCACACGCGGCACCAATTAGCGTGAATACAACACCTCGCGAACGAGAAAGCTTATTCTTTTGCTGTATAGCGCTATCGTGGAAGCGGATCGGTACGCGGAAAAGATGGCAACGACCGGGAAAGATAGACTCAACCTTCTTTGCTACTCTTCCCTGGCGGGCATAAACACTATTGTTACTGCCAGTTCCAAACAACACGAATGGCTTTTCTGGATACATCTGAAGACGAGTATACAGACCTGCAAGGGCATCAAGTCCACCGCTCCAAAGCGCCACTTCAGAGCCTTGAGGTACTATTGGCAAAACTAATTGCTGCTTAACCAAACGTTCCGGTGCAACCCTTTTGTGGAAGTCGAAAACCCATTCACTCCCAGTCGCCCATTCAAGCAGGTCTTCCAGCTTTGTCCGAAACGGTTCGGTACTAAGCAATTCAGGATTACGTACAGGGAGCATCACTTGAAGGCGACGCGGTTTTCCACCCAGATTGTGGGGCGCAAGTCGATCGGAAGCATGGATTGCAACGGCGAGGTCAACAAGGTCGGCAATGATAGCTGGAAACTCTGTCTGAACCCGATACCCGAATGCCTTGTCGTGTACATTAATGCCAACAGTTAGTTCTTTGCCCTGAGAGCGATCTATGAAGCGCACAGATCCATTACTGTTCGATACAGGTTCAAAATGCAGGGTATAATCGCTGGGAGCGTTGTCGTAAAGGCTCTGCTCAATGGAAGGTTCGTATTTCATAGCAGATCCTCATCAAGGTCTATTTTCTTTACCTTTTTGCGTGAAGATCGTCGCAAGTTTTTCACATCCTCATCCGCAGCAGCTTTCTTTGCCAATTTCCTGATTTCGGATGAGATATCGGGACGGATCGCCTCAACACGCTCCGTAACGGTCGCATTATCAACATCAGCATGGTGATTAGAACTCAGCGGAATGCGTTGCTCAAAATTCGCTTTGTATACTTCTTGAAAAGACCGCTCCACAACCGCTTCTGACAAATTGCTAGCGTCTACTGTCCGGTTATAACGAATCTCATGTAGTATGCCCTTGCTAGCACGAAGGATTAGCTCCTTCACATAATGCGGAACAGTGGCTTGTCGTGCGACCCGCTCTAACTTCAGGTTCCAAGCCATCCAATCCACAGAGCTATTTGCACCAGTATTTTCGCTGGCTTTGTCCAAAATCTCCCCCATGTGCTTGGCCAACTTAACAGAAAGAACACCGTAGTTGTTTTTGATGTCCTGCAAAAACGCTTTCATCACAAACCAAGCGCATTCCTGGCGGTCAAGCTTTCCTTCACACAGCATCTGATAAGGCTTCTGGTATATTCTCGAAAGCTGACTGTGAACGAGATCTCCGTCGGGCATGGTCGAACCTCCAAGGCTCCGAGTTTGTTTCTACGATCAAGCTAGATAATTTTTCTGACAATGTCAAGTGTTAAGAGACTAAAATAATAAAAAATGTCAGGATCTAGATTCGCCAAATTGGATGTAGCCCATACCTGGAGATGAGGAGGAGCATAAGTGCGAATTTGATCGCACACCTCATCCCCTACCTCGCAGCAACTTACGGACGATCGCACTATTTAACGGGCGAGTCGAGAAAATTGGCTTGACTAGAAAAAAAAAGACCTATGGCTGTTGCACTAGCTGTTGTGCATTAAATGTCCAGTAATTTTCTACTGAAAAAACCCGGTTTCTCCAAGAAACCGGGTTTTTTATTCAACGCTAAAAACGGTTAAACCTTCGCTTCATTCTTCACCAAATTACCCCAACCCAAATCCTTCAGCGAATTATTCCGGCGCAGCGGACGAGTCACCAACTCCAAAATATCCCGCGCATTACCAAAGCCGTGAATCTGAGCAAAAGTAAACTCAACAGACCACTTAGTATTAATCCCCCGCGCTTCCAAAGGATTAGCGTGAGCCATACCAGTAATCACCAAATCAATATTCTGCTCGTAAATCCGCTGAAGCTGATTGTAATTGTCCGGTTTTTCCACAATCCTAGGAGTAGGAACTCCCATCTCGTGACAAGTCTTTTCTAACAAAGCCAACTCGGCCGCCTGATAGCGCTTGTCCATGTAAGGAATCCCAATTTCCGGGCAAGTCATGCCGCAGCGAATCAAGAAACGTGCTAAAGAAATCTCTAGCAAATTGTCTCCCATAAAGAAGACAGATTTGCCGCGAATTATTTGCAGGTAATCTTCCAAACCAGCCCAGATTTGCGCTTCCCGTTCGTCCAAACCTTTTGGTTCAATTCCCAACACTGAGCAAATCTTTTCAATCCAAGCCCGAGTTCCGTCAGGACCGATCGGGAATGGCGCACCAATTAGCTTACACTTGCGGCGGCGCATCAACGTAGAAGCAGTGCGCGACAAGAAGGGATTCATACCCGATACATAATAACCTTCTTCCAATACTGGCAATTCAGTGTAGCGCTTGGAAGGAAGCCAGCCGGAAACTTTGATTCCTTGCTTCTTCAATTCTAGAGTTAGCTGAGTAACAACCGGATCGGGCAAAGAACCGAAAAGTACCAGCGGTGTGTGCTTGACATATTCCGATTCATCTGCTGCAACTTCCTCTTTTTTCTTGCCGAAATTCAGCAGTTGAGAGATAGCATTGCGTTCTTGTTTCTGAGATTCCATCACGGGTGCTTTCTCAGGACATTTAGCAGCCATCGCTGCTAAAACGGTATCTTCCCCTTGAGTAAAAGCGTAATCCAAGCCGTTAGCGCGCGCTGTGACGATGGGAATGCCAATTTCTGCTTCGAGTTTCGGCGCTAACCCTTCCAAATCCATTTTGATGATTTCGGTGGTGCAAGTGCCGATCCAGACAATTACACTGGGGTTACGATCGCGCTTAATTTGCAAGCACAGCCGCTTTAACTCATCATAATCGTTTAACTGAGCGGAAATATCCCCCTCTTCCAACTCAGCCATCGCATAGCGAGGCTCAGCAAAAATCATCACGCCCATTGCGTTTTGCAAGAAATAGCCGCAAGTCTTGGTACCGATGACTAAGAAAAAGCTATCTTCAATTTTTTGATAAAGCCAAGCTACACAGCTAATCGGACAAAAAGTGTGATAATTGCCTGTTTCGCATTCAAAGTTTAAAGCTTCTGGTTCATTAGTAGTAATAGCAGTCATATCTCAAATCTTCTCCCTTTAAATTGTTTTTCGTCTCGAACAGGACAGGCGCCTAGCGAGGAAATACCTGTTTTGTGCGATCGCATCTCTTGCTGCGGACAAGCATAAGTGGTTTTCCAGGTTGTTCTTCCTCTCGAACGCGAACAGGCGCAGCGGCGAGAAAACACCTATTTTGTGCGATCGCCCTGAAGCAGCGAACAATAATAGAAATACCTGGTTTTGGCGTAATTCCTCTGAAAAATAGATGCAGCCCACTCAATATTTCCGCAGCAGCCACAGCATCCAAAATTTTGGCTAAAAAATTCTGCGCGAGGGCATATAATCCCTCACAGCAGGGATTTAGTGTTCTTCAACTCGCTAAGGCAAAAAGCCTTTTGGCAGTTGTGAGTTTGAGCTAATTAAAGATTAACAACTCGCAACTCACAACTCACAAATAGAGCGGGAAACTTCAAGACTAGGAGAGACGCGGGCGATCGCAACAACCTCACTTAAAATCCGACAAAAAGCCCGAAATTTCTTCATCCTCATCGTCGGAATCCAAATCGCCGAGACCTAAAGCATCTAAATCATCTTCGTCAGGATCGCCGGTAGTTGCTTCCCCCAGATCGTCAAGTCCGAGATCGTCGAGGTCATCGTCATCAGATACAGAGAAATCGTCAATACCGTCGTCGTCCAAGTCGCCCAGATCCATGTCTAGGTCATCTGAAGTCGCTGTCCCAAACGGATCGGGTATTTCTTCGGCGACAAAATCTGCATCTTCTTCCCCAAACGGATCGGATATCCCCACTTCGAGATCCCCAGAGGTCAAAGTCCCAAATTGTGAGGATTCTTCTTCATCGTCATCGCCGAGGTCGAGACCGCCCAAAGCCGAAGCTTCTTCTTCATCGTCATCGTCATCGCCGAGGTCGAGACCGCCCAAACCCAAGGCTTCTTCTTCATCGTCGTCGCCGAGGTCGAAGTCAGATACCGCCTCTTCATCGTCGTCGCCGAGGTCGAAGTCAGATACCGCCTCTTCCTCATCGTCACCCATATCGAAGTCAGATACCGCGTCTTCCTCATCGTCGCCAAGGTCGAGACCGTCCAAAGCCGAGGCTTCTTCCTCATCGTCGTCCATGTCGAAGTCGGACACTGCTTCTTCCTCATCGTCGCCGAGGTCGAAGTCAGAGACTGCTTCTTCCTCATCGTCGTCCATGTCGAAGTCGGAGACTGATTCTTCCTCATCGTCATCCATGTCGAAGTCAGAGACTGCTTCTTCCTCGTCATCGAAGGATTCCTCGTCGGAACTCAGTGCTGACGAAGCAGCAGCCAGACCGGCTGCTCCGGCGACTCCGGCGACTACTCCGGCTGCTGCTAAGGCCGCACCGCCTAATTTATTAGATTTGGCATCAGCGGGTACAGCAGTTGCAGTTTGAGCCGCTGCGGGTGCAGCAGTTGCAGTTTGAGCCGCTGCGGGTGCAGCAGTTGCAGTTTGAGCCAATGCGGGTGCAGCAGTTGCAGTTTGAGCCGCTGCGGGTGCAGCAGTTGCAGTTTTAGTCGCTGCGGGTGCCACAGTTGTTGGAGTTTGGCTGGCCGTGTGTTGCGCCGTAATTGAGGGCATACCCAGCGCCATATCCGGGTCAAAATTTAGCCCCAACACTTCGATCAGGCTGTCTGCATCCGGCTTCAGTTTTGAGAAGGGCAGCATTAATTGCTGGAGTTCCGGCTCCAGGGCAGCCGCAATTCCCAGGATGAGGTAAGAAACAGGCCTTTTCCCGCCGTCGGGTGTGGCGACCGTGTTCTCAGCCGTCATGTGCAGGAGCAGCCAAGCCCGATTTACCTGGTAGTAGTCCAACCACTTCTGTTTGAGAGCAACTGAAAAAGTATCAAAAAAAGCCATAACCTCTTTATCCTCATCCTGATCGCTAGACCTATTAAACCATCATCAGGTCTAGCTCATCTTCCTCCTTCTTGACCACCGGTTGCACTGGATTTAGATAAAAATCTGAAAGTAAGGCGAATAATTCGCGATCGGGCGTGTCGTTGGGCACTACTCCTTCGGGCATTGCCAAAATCTGGTCAGCGATGTTGAGGTAGTAATCGCAGACGTAGTTGAGGGAAGGATCGCTTTCGGCCATCTCAAACAATGTTTTGCCTTTGACGCGAGAAACGCGAATGTCTTCAATCAGGGGCAGCACTTCCAGCACCGGCATGGGTACAGAGTCAATGTACTTGTCGATCAAGTCGCGCTTTGAGGTGCGGTTGCCAATTAAACCGGCGAGTCGCAACGGGTGAGTGCGGGCTTTTTCGCGGACTGAGGCGGCGATGCGGTTGGCTGCGAATAAAGCGTCGAACCCGTTGTCGGTAACAATCATGCAGTAGTCGGCGTAGTTCAAGGGGGCTGCAAAACCGCCGCACACTACGTCGCCGAGCACGTCGAACAGGATGATGTCGTATTCGTCGAAGGCATTGAGTTCTTTGAGCAGTTTGACTGTTTCGCCGACTACATAGCCACCACAGCCAGCTCCTGCGGGAGGGCCGCCTGCTTCTACGCAGTCAACGCCGCCGTAGCCTTTGTAGATGACATCTTCGGGCCAAACGTCTTCGTAGTGATAGTCCTTTTGCTGAAGGGTGTCAATAATTGTGGGGATCAAGAACCCAGTGAGGGTAAATGTACTGTCGTGCTTTGGATCGCAACCGATTTGCAAAACTTTTTTGCCGCGCTTGGCTAGGGCAACGGAGATGTTGCAGCTTGTTGTCGATTTACCAATTCCACCTTTTCCGTAAACTGCGAGTTTCACTCTTTGTTCTCCTATAGGTTTCTATCAAAACTATGAGGGCTGGGATTTGATGCTTTTTTTCAATCGCCCAACTGCAATCGCCCAATTGCAATAGCCGACGTAGCAATAGCCCAACTACCGTGCCCTTACTGTCAGTCGATTTGAGATTTCAGATTTTAGATTTTAGATTGATTCCACAGATGAATCTGGGGTTTTTCCCTAATGTCTAAAATTTTTCGCTCTCGACGACTTTTGTTTGGGACTTGTATCCGTCTTTGGGTTAGGCCAATTTTGGAGCCTGCCCTAACTCACCTCGTTGAAAGCATTATTAGCTAACTTGCGATGAAAAGAAAGGGGGCGTCTAAATGAAAATGCTAGTAAATTTGTTTATTTTGCACTTTAGGGAATCTTAACTGTTTTTTTGACCTAAAAATCTATTTTTAGATTTTTTTTAGATTTTTAATTAGTTTTAGGATACTTTTTGTCTATAAAGAGGTACAAAAGTAAAACAAAAATAAAACAAAAATTAACTTCTCCAACAATCTGGGCTTTTGGCTTTGGGGCTAGGATGCAGGCAGTTGATGGCTTGTGCGGGTAACTTGAACGGGCACAAAGGCGCTAGTGGATGAGGTAAACGGGAGAGTGAGTTCTGCCCAGTTGGGTCTGGGGAGGGCAAAGTGATGTTAGCTTTCGGCTGTTGCGGATGATTTTGCTGGGGTTTTGAGTATTGTGTAAAAAATTGTGAATTTTTAGGAATTGGCGGGAGATTGGGGAGGGGAAGAGGAGGAGAGGGGGAGAGAGGAGAGAGTGTCCGAGGGGGAGAGAGTGTCCGAGGGGGAGAGAGGGGGAGATTGGGAAAATCTTCTTTCTTCCTTGAACATCTGACTAATGACTGATAACTCATGACTGATAACTCATGACTAATGACTGCTGACTATCGGAATCTCGATCGCAAATTCAGTGCCCCGTCCAGCTTCCGAAACGCAGTCGAGCCGCCCCCCATGCTGTTCGACCACTAAATGGTAAGAAATTGACAGTCCCAACCCAGTACCCTTGCCGACTGGTTTGGTAGTAAAAAACGGGTCAAATAATTGGCGGCGAATCTCCTCCGGTATGCCCCGCCCGTTGTCGGAAATGCGGATCGCGACAAAATCGCCGCCAACAACTTCAGTACGAATTGTAATTGTGGGAACAGTCAATGGAGAATTAGGATTTGACGGGGGTGAATTTTTCGCATTTCTCGTCGCCCATTCCCCTTTCTGGATTTCTTCATCTAAAGCATCAATAGCATTGCCGATAATATTCATAAACACCTGATTTATCTGACCGCCACAGCACTCGATCAGGGGCAAATTACCGTATTCTTTAATAATGTCAATAGCTGGATGTGCGCCGTAAGCTTTGAGCCGATGCTGCAAAATCAACAAAGTGCTATCTAGTCCCTCGTGAATGTCAACGAGTTTGATGTTAGCTTGATCCGATCGCGAAAAATTACGCATCGACACCACTATTTGGCGGATGCGCTCGGTTCCTACTTGCATAGAAGACAGGATCTTAGATAAATCTTCTACCAAAAAATCGACTTCCATCTTTGCTGCTGCTTCCCTAATTTCCGAGACTGGTTCGGGATAGTGCTGCTGGTAAAGTTCCAACAGTTGAAACAATTCTTTGATGTAGTGGCTGGCGTGGGAAAGGTTGCCGTAGATAAAATTAACAGGATTGTTAATTTCGTGAGCAATACCGGCAATCATTTGTCCCAAAGAAGACATTTTTTCGGTTTGCACTAATTGAGTTTGAGTTTGCTGCAACTTTCGCACAGTTTCCTCTAATTGCAGCGCTTGATTTTTCAAGCAAGCCTGCTTTCGCCGCAGCGCTTCTTCGACTCGTTGGCGCTTGAGAATATCCCGTCTCAACAATTCATTGGATTCTAAAAGTTGAGCGGTGCGTTCTTCAACTTGTTTTTTTAAGTCGTCGTGAGCTTGGCGCAGGGCTTCTTGGGCTCGCTGCCGTTCTACAATTTCTTGCTGCAAAAGTTCGTTGGCTTTCTGCAATTGGGTGGCTCGATCGTCCACGGCTTGTTGCAACAGCTCGATCGTCCCGTACATTTCCGATTGGTTAAAAACTTGCGGCAAACTTGTCACAGAGACAACGCCCAAAAGTTCTCCCTGGCTGCCAACTACTACCAAACGGCGGACGCAGTGGCGCTGCATGGACTGGTGGGCACTCCAGAGGGAATCGGCGGGAGATATGCAAAATAAAGGCGCACTCATGGCCTCTATAGCCGATATTTGGGAGAGGTTTAATTCCAGGGCGTGAAACTGCACGATGTCGCGCTCGGTGACAATGCCGATCGGAATTTGGTAATTTTGTATTGGTGCGGCCAGCTCGGGATGCTGAGTTTGCTCTTGGACAATGACGACGGAACTAACTCGATGCTTGACCATCAGCTCGGCTAAATCGAGGGCTGAGGCAGTTGCTGGGGCCGAAATGACTTGATTTGTCATGACATCTGCCGCACAGCGCAAATTGGTTAGCAAGTTAACTGGTTGCAGGGCTTCGTGGATGGCTTCGCGGGTGATGAGGCCGAGAAGTTGCGAGTCCTCATCCACTACGGGCAAATGCCGGATCTGGTGCTGGCGCAACGTGAACATCGCTGTGAAAATATCTTGAGACTCGGATTGTTTGAGGGTAATGGGCGATCGAGTCATTACGTCAGCAATTGTCAGTCCTACCGTACAAGCTGCGACGGTAGTTAGCTTGACGATATCGCGTTCTGTAAAAATGCCGATCGGGCGATTATCTTCCACGACTAAAACGCAACTGCGCTTGGCTGCGCTTGCAACAGTGTTTTGTTTTTCCCCACAAAGCTGACAGGAGACGCGCATCGGGTTCATGAGAGCTAACACTTGGGCGATCGGGGTTTCTGGAGCCACGGTGAGGGGGTGGCGGTCGATCGCCCGATCTAAAGGTGACGAGTAAAGTGGCTGGCTGTTGGGCTGTCCGACGGGTTGTGATGCTTTAATTGCTGGGGAGTGCGGGGCGGAATCTAGGAAATGCTGTAATTGTTCTTCTTGTAGCATGATTATTAATTTAAGTTAATGAATTGTTACAATTTTGGAGACTTGGGTTGGCAGACTTAGCATTAATTAACCGGGTGACAAATGCTCGATCGCTTAAAATCTGATTGCTCGAAAACCCCTTATTTAATTTTTAATTTTTAATTCCTATGTCGTGGACGCCCTTAAGTCATCGAATTCATCACTTGCCGCTCATCCTTGCGGGCCCGATTTTGCGCCGGACTGAAACTCAGGCCGTGACAGTTTGGCTCGCTCTGAAAGCACCCCGCCAAGTCGAACTCAAGGTTTATTCGACAGAGGGCGGAACCGGCGAAATTGTCGATCGACCATTGCTCCAAGGTGCGAACTCTACCGTGCAGCTCGGCAAATACCTACACGTAGTGGCGGTGACTGCTAAACCAATTAATAGCAATGTCTTGACATCTGGGCAAATTTATGCTTATGACATCGAGTTTGCTGGGAGTCGCGAGTCGAACGTCGGGGTTGCAGTCCCAGAAAATGAGAAAGAAAATCTCATTTCTTGCCTGTGGCCGGCATCCCCTGATTTGTCGGCTTTGGGGCCGGAGACGATTAGTTATTTCGCTCACCAGTTGCCGACTTTTGCCTTGCCACCGCAGGATTTAAACTATTTGCGGATTGTTCACGGTTCTTGTCGCAAGCCCCACGGAGACGGCAGAGATGCGCTGCCAATCTTGGATAATTCGATCGAACAGTTTGCAGGAACGCCAAATAGCAGGCCCCATCAACTGTTTTTAACGGGCGACCAAATTTACGGCGACGATGTTGCCGATGCGATGCTGTGGGCTTTGACTGACGCTGGCGATACACTGTTGGGCTGGGAAGAAAGTCTACCCCTGATGGATGATGCCCAAATAAAAAAGAATTTGTGTATCAGTATACCTAAAAATTCGGAAAACGAAAATGCAGTTGGCCAAGAGAGAGAAATTTTTAGAGAGTCGCCAATTCAGAAACCGTCTGATGTTGAGTATGAGTCCAAAAAACCTATTGAGTTACAGCCGGGGACTCGCAGCGATATTGCCAGAGATTGTGGTGGCTTTACGGCGATGTTGGTGAATAAACCCAACAATGCTAAAAGTCACTTGTTTAGTTTGGGCGAATATTATGCGATGTATTTGTTAGTTTGGTCGCCGATACTTTGGTGCGAGCGTTTTCCCAAGGGTAAGGATATTTGCCCAAATTCTAAGCAGGCAAAAGTCTGGGATAGAGAAGTTGTTGAACTTGACGGTTTTGCTCGCAATTTGTGGAGGGTGAGGAGGGCGCTAGCGAATATTCCTACTTATATGATTTGCGACGATCACGATGTTAGCGACGATTGGTATTTGAATCGAGAGTGGTGTTACCGGGTGCTGGGAAAGCCGCTGGGCCGGCGGGTGGTGCAGAATGCTTTGCTGGCTTACGCTGTGTTTCAGGCTTGGGGAAATACGCCTGCACAGTTCGATCGCGCAAAACCGGGAGATAAATTATTAAAAGCTGCTGAAAAATGGTCGAATTCGGCGGGGACTGATGTTTCTGCTTGGGAGAATGCCGCTAAGTATTTGGGAATTCCAGAGCTCGATCCGAAAACTCATTTGCCGAAGTTGAAATTAGATGAAGATGTTTTTATTTTGGATCGAGATGACGAGGGTGTAAATGAGGTTTTGAATTGGCATTTTACTGTCAGAAGTTTTAAGCACGAAGTGATTGTGCTGGATACACGGAGTTGGCGGGGGTATCCGGTGAAAAGCGCGATCGATCCGCCGATGCTTTTGACTCACAAAGGTTTTGAGGAGCAAATTCAGAAACCTTTGAAGGAAACTGATTTGCTGAATAAAACTGGGGAGTTTGAGATTGAGGCGACGCTGGTGGTTGTGCCGACAAATTTGGTGGGTTTGTGGATTATTGATGCAGTTCAAAAGTGGGATGTGGAACAGGGGAAGGTTTTTAATAGCGATGCGGGGGATGCTTGGAATTTTCATGAGTTGGCTTTTGTGAAGCTGTTGTCGGAGTTTTTTAAGCAGCGCGATCGGGTGATTCTGTTGACGGGGGATATTCACTATGCTGCTGCTGTGCGACTGAGTTATTGGTCTGATTGTCATTTTGGCGATTCTAGAGCGAATATTGAGCCTTTGAAGGGGGGGAATTATCAATCAAATTGTCAATATTCTGTGTTGGCGCAGTTGACGGCTAGTGCTTTTATCAATGAGGAGTGGAAAACGCATTTAATTCATACTAAGATTAAGTCGCTGTTTCCTGAGCGATCGCACGAATGTTTGGGATGGAATGAGCCGCTGGAATTAATGAAAATTCCGAGGAGTGGCAAAAAGAAAGCTCTGGCGGCTGCTGTCAGGAATAGACAATCTCTGCCTGATTGGGGATATCGGATTGACTGGATTAAACGACAAAAAGCTCGGATGTTTTTGCAGCTAGAAAAGGGAACTGCGTCAAATAGATCGCATAAAGATAAACGATTGCCACGGCTGCGTAGGTTGTGGAATTTTATATCGCTGTTGTGGCGCAATCGCTGGCTGCAAGAGGGTGATGAGATTGTGGGATATAGCAATATTGCGATCGTCAGTTTTCAGTGGCCTGCTGAGGGTGATGGTGAGAAGGCGGTGATGCAAAATGTTTATTGGCGGCCACTTTGGGCATCGGATAGTGTGGTTTACAGTCAATATTTTGTGCCGCTGGGATTGGATGAGGATGATTAGATTCCCGGCGGTTTCAATGGCAGTTTAAATCGCGGAGGATTTATTTTTTAAGGTAAGTAACCCAAGGTAAATAATATGATATTTTCTAATTGTACCAGTATCTCTGGATTGACTTCACCAATTTTATTTCGCAATCTTGTTTTATCCAAAACTCGCAGTTGATGGCACAATGCCACAGAATCTTGAGTTAATCCTCCCTCACCGCCGGGAATCAAAACACAGGAAGGAAGAGATGTGCGACGCAGATTAGTTGTGAGAGGAATACTGAGAACAGTAGTTGTGTATCTCGAAATTGTATCGTTTTGAAAAATAATTGTGGGACGCACGCCTGCTTGTTCGGAACCTTGTGTGGGATCGAGGTTGGCAATCCAGATTTCACCTCGTCTGATTGTCATGCCAAATCCTCATGTTTGAGGAGTTCTGAATATTCGCTGATTCCGAGTTCCGCCAGTTGTCGGTCTTCTTCGGCAAATTCGCTGTAGAGTGCAGCTAAGTTAGTTTCATCGATCGCGGGAATAGTCACTAATCTGGCACGGAATTTCAGGAAGCTAATAAATTCAAATACTTGTTGGAGTTGTTCTCGATCGAACTTTTCTAATTCTTGTTGGATTAACTCTCTCATGACAGTCATTTTTGTTGTCAAGTTTTCTGTATTATAGCCCGATCGCCCATCCACAAAAAACCCGATCGCCCATCAACCAAAAAATCCGTTCGCCCCATCCACAAAAAACCCGATCGCCCATTTCTCTCAAAATCGATCGCCCCATCCACAAAAATCCGATCGCCCACCCACAAAAAACCCGATCGCACATTTCTCTCAACTTCGATCGCCCATCCACAAAAAACCCGATCGCCCATCCACCAAAAACCCGGCGGTTGAAACCCAAAAACCCCGGCGGTTGAAACCGCGTCTACACAGACAAAACCCGCCTTCGCGGGTTGAAAATTTCAGCCGATGATTTTCAATCTCCGAATACCCTCTTCGTCCGCGTAGGCGGACATCGTTTGTGTAGACGCGGTTTCTAACCGCCGGGATTTCAAGCGCCGATAATTTCAAATTAGATCGCCCGAATCAACCCAAAAATCCGATTATCGCCCGCCGCTAACTCCCTCCAATCGTAGGAAATGCACCCAGCCCGACGCATCGCCCGCTACAACACTCACCCCATCAGGCAAAATTGCACAGCAATAGAAGCTACAATCTCCGCTGAAACTAGCAACCTCTTTGCCACTAAGTAGATCCCAGATTTTCAGGGTATTATCGGATGAACCGGAAACTGCTATGAGGCCGTTAGGGGCGATCGCCACTGCATTTATCGAGTTAGTATGACCGGTGAGGGTTCTCAGTTCGGTGCCACTTTCTGTGTCCCAGATTTTCAGGGAGTTATCCCCTGAACCTGAAATCGCGGTTTTGCCGTCGGGTGCGATCGCCACTGCATTTACCCAGTTAGTATGACCGGTGAGGGTTCTCAGTTGGGCGCCGCTTTCTGCGTCCCAGATTTTCAGGGTGTTATCCCCTGAAGCTGAAATCACGGTTTTGCCGTCGGGTGCGATCGCCACTGCTGTTACCGATTTAGTATGGCCAGTGAGGGTTAATAGTTCGATGCCGCTTTCTGTGTCCCAGATTTTCAGGATGTTATCCTCTGAACCTGAAATCGCGGTTTTGCCGTCTGGTGTGATCGCCACTGCTGTTACCCTGCTACTATGACCGGTGAGGGTTAATAGTTCGGTGCCGCTTTCTGTGTCCCAGATTTTCAGGGTGTTATCCCATGAAGCTGAAATCGCGGTTTTCCCATGGAGTGGGATCGCCACTGCATATACCGAGTCAGCATGACCGGTGAGGGTTAATAGTTCGAGGCCGCTTTCTGTGTGCCAGATTTTCAGGGTGTTATCCCCTGAAGCGGAAATCGCGGTTTTGCCCTCTAGTGCGATCGCCACTGCATATACGGAGTTGGTATGACAGGTGAGGGTTCTCAGTTCGATGTCGCTTTCTGTGTCCCAGATTTTCAGGGTTTGATCCCATGAAGCTGAAATCGCGGTTTTGCCGTCTGGTGCGATCGCCACTCCTGTTACCTTGTGAGTATGACCGATGAGGGTTCTCAGTTCGGTGCCGCTTTCTGTGTCCCAGATTTTCAGGGTTTGATCCCATGAAGCTGAAATCGTGGTTTTGCCGTCTGGTGCGATCGCCACTGCTGTTACCGAGCTAGTATGACCGGTGAGGGTTCTAAGCTCGGTGCCACTTTCTGTGTCCCAGATTTTCAGGATGTTATCCTCTGAACCTGAAATCGCGGTTTTGCCGTCTGGTGCGATCGCCACTGCTGTTACCGAGTTACTATGACCGATGAGGGTTCTAACTTCGGTGCCTGTCTCCGTGTCCCAGATTTTCAGGGTGTGATCACCTGAAGCGGAAATCGCTGTTTTACCGTCTGGTGCGATCGCCACTCCTGTTACGAAGTTACTGTGACCCGTGAGGGTTCTAACTTCGGTGCCACTGAGCAAATGCCAGATTTTCAGGGTGTGATCATATGAAGCAGAAATCGCTGTTTTACCGTCTGGTGCGATCGCCACTGCATTTACCACGTCAGTATGACCAATGAGGGTTCTAACTTCGGTGCCTGTCTCGGTGTCCCAGATTTTCAGAGTGTTATGCCATGAAGCGGAAATCACGGTTTTGCCGTCTGGTGCGATCGCCACTGCTTCTACCACGTCAGTATGATCGGTAAGGGTTCTAACTTCCGTACCTGTCTCGGTGTCCCAGATTTTCAGGGTTTTATCGTATGAAGCGGAAATCACGGTTTTGCCGTCTGGTGCGATCGCCACTGCATATACCGACTCAGTATGACCGGTGAGGGTTCGCAGACATCCTTCTCCCGGCCGTTCTAAATTAGCCCTCAAAGGCCGCAGCCAAACACTATCTTTCCACGACTGCTTGGCTTGTTCCAGCAAGCCCTGAATCTCAGGCACTTCAAAATCTAGCAACCTCCCCAACAATTGCCCTGCTAATTCAGTTTTATCCCATTCCAAAACGTGTGCCGACTTGCGAATTCCTCCTTGAATCAATCTCAGAGTTTGACTTTGATCCCCCGACACCAACACATCAGAATTTACGGCTAAATCGTAATCCTCAATTAACGCTTGAACCCCCAACGCATCCAACTTCGCCTCAATAAAATCAAAATCCGTCAACAACTGATGCAGTCGTTCCCCTTGAACACTCTCAGCCAAATGCCCCGGCAGAGTTTCCAAAGCATAAAGCCGCTTTTTCGGCGACAGTTTCCCCAACCGTTCTTTAAACTTACTCATCGCCGTACAAATCCTCCCACAAATTATCAGAAATCGCCGTTTCAATATCCCGCAGCGAAACCCCAGCTTTCTGCACTACATCCTTACGATGCAGAAATCTTTGGAAACTCGCGTGATAGATACTGTAATCCGGCGGAGTGTCGCTGCTACGCCGCAGAAACTGTTCCCAATCATCGAGAACTTCCTGCACATCCAAAGCATCTTCCTCGGCAAAATCCGCCAAAATATCGCAGGAAACCGGCTTGCGAGTTTTGGTCAACAAATAAATCACCTTCAACTTCCGGCGGCGCAATTCTTTATCTCTAACCGCCATTTCCATCCGCGCCCAATGCTTCTCATAATATCCTTCCAACTCCCTCGGCAAATCTTGCAAATTCACATCGCTGTACTTGCCGCTGTCGATATCATTCAGCACATAGCGCAGGTACATAAAATTATTCTGGCTTTTTTGGGCAACCGCCGCCACAAACTGTTCGCGCTGCAAATTTTGACGGTTAATCCAACTCTGAATTGACGCGCTGTTGCTGGTGCGTTTGTCAATATAAAGCTTGACATCCGCCAAACTTTCTGCACTGTACTGCATCAAATCAAAAACCTGATGATTTGGCAAAGGCAGAGATTCCGGCCGCTTGGAGACAATAAAATAAACATTATCCGGCAAAGCATCTGGCAAATACAGGACATTGCTACCACGCCCATGATCGCTCAGATCGACTTCATCGAGGGCATCCACAACAAAAACTAACTTTTTTCCGCCCAATTTAGCACTGACTTCCCCCAACAATCGACTGAGAAAATTGCCATCTGTAGTTGCATTGTCTGGCAGTTTTGGGTAATCCAGTTTAAAGGCTTGAATTAACTGAGTGCAGGCATTTTCGAGAAATTGCTTTGCCTTAACCGTGCCTTGAGATTGCGAGTTAAAATGGACAACACAGCGCCGCTTCAGCAGCAGCACTAACTTTGCCATAATTGAAGTTTTCCCGACACCAGGATCGGCTTCTAAAACAAAATATCCTTTGGGATTTTTCTGCAAAAATTCGATAATTGCTTCAAACACAAATCGGCGGCCGATAAAGTCTTGAGTGCGGTCTTGAATAATCGTTTCGCACTCGTAGGGAAGCGGCAATCTGGGCGCGGAAGTATCAACAAATCGTTCCAGTGATGTTTTAATTTGCCCCAAATCGGATCGGATGCCAATTTCTATGGATTCCAATTTCACCATCACTTGACAAATCTGCTGCCCAGTTGCCACGGCCTCCAACTTTTGCAGAATTTCCCCATTTTGCAGCCCTAAGTCTTTGAGTTCCGCCAAAGCAATTTGGTGCAGGTTCAACAGCATCGCTGCAAACTTTTCTCCTCCCTTCGCCGCATCCAGTTTCAGCACTTCGCGGTACGCTTTCGGGAAAGTTGCGTACAGCTTGTCCGCCACAAATTCCACAATTTCCGCATCCAAGGATTTGCCCTCGCTGGCGGCGAATTCGTTGAGGAAACTTGCCCAATCTGCCGTTGCCAATCCGGTAACTCGATCGAACTCCTCGGCATCCGCAGAAAAAATCCGAGTTAGCTGGTCTTCGGAAATATTTAAATCCCTTGACAAATCGGCTGTATTCGTGTTAATATCCAGCCAGTATTCAGGAGTTTTCTCGGCTAATTGACTGAGTGCTGTTTCTGGATAAGGCAAATTTTTGGTTTCGGCGATCGCAATTAGGCGATCCGACTTCGCAACCTCTCTCAAAATATAGCCGATCGCCTCACCAGCGGCCTTAATCAAATCGTGATTGTCGAGAATCCTCGGATTTTTGCTCAACCGTTCCGTCATCCGATTTGCCAGTTCATCAGCGGCCATAGTCTCAGCGATACTACCAGCAATTGCTGCTAAGATAGAAACTCCCCCAAGTGCGATCGGGCCGCCGATAATACCCGCTGCTGCTTGAGTTGCCGGATTGGCGATCGCATTTGAAATAACTTGCCCAACAGCCATCACCGCACTGCATCCAATAACCCTAATTTTAAAATTAGCTAAGTCAATTAGTGGCATAAAATAAATATTCCTCTTTTTAAAAGTTGGTAGTAATTATATAGTGCCGGCTGCCGTTTAGTCCGTCGATGCGAAATTTTCAAGTAAATTTAGAGATTGTCGATCGCGACTAACTCTAGGATATAAAGTAAAATATAATTAATTATCTCGAAGTTCTTTCTCTTGCAAAAGTTGGGTTGCCCAAACCCGCTCTTCTTCCGGTAGGGACGGTATGGGTTCTCGATTGTAATCGATCCGATAATCATAGCCAGCGCGATCGTAAATACCTGCAAATATTTCAGGTAAATTAACAATAGGTTCTACATCTTCCTCGCGCAAGGGAAGCGGAAATATAGGTAGAGAATCGCGGAGATTAAAAGCATAAAGTTCGGCAAAGGGACGGCGATTACTGGGACTGACCAAAACCCGATAATCGCTTTGAATAGAATTATTAAGAATGGGCATAGATTCCCATTTTCGTAGTAAATCGATTTCCACTAAATGAGTTAAGCTACCTAAAATACTCTGGCGTTTTTTGAGATAAGTAATTCTTCCTTCTCCACTACGTTTGTTGACAGGAGAAAGAATTTCAATTGCGGTGACAACTTGTTTAGTTGCCATTTCTCGCACTTCCAGGTAAGTCTGTTTAATTTTTTCAGGAGCAGGCACTTTAACGGTAGTCGGAAGTGTTATATTTAAAGTGGCAACTGAACCTGTAGGAATATTCGGGTTATTAGATTGACGCTTAATCGCGACATCGGGGATACCTACTAAAAGGGAGTCGCTGTTACTGTCATTTGGATCTGTAATTTCATAGATGCGTTTGTCGATTGCAACCTCATATTTAGGGCGAATTTGAGGGACTAAGGATGCTGCGATCGCAGAAATTAACCAATGATGAGTTTCCTGCCAGAAATCGGGGTGTTCTAAGTAGGGGTCCATTCCAGGAAAGGGTGAAGGCATAGGACTGTTTTCCGATGTATTGACTTTCAAATCATTTTAGCATTTTTAATTTGGTAGGTGCGTCGCTTTAAAGCGAGGCAGAGCCTCTGGATATAGGTTCCCCGGCTGGAGCCTGGGAACCAGTTAAAGCTTGTCAAGAACAGGCAGGATGCCTGTCCCACAGTAATTATTGGAGATGTCTATTTGTAGATGAATTTAATCTGTTGTGGACCCGGCATCTTGCCTGTTGATTTGGGGCGGGCTTTCCGGCCCACCCCACAACAAATTTAATCTACTGTGGAACAGGCATCTTGCCTGTTCATAAAATCAGAGACAAATATTGCAACTACAAAACAGCAGCAACACTTGCCATCAACAACCCTTGAAACAATTTCATCCCATCAGTTTCGCCCAACATCGGATCGGAAGCCCTCTCAGGATGCGGCATCATTCCTAACACATTGCCCGCCCGATTGCAAATGCCTGCAATATTATTTAACGAACCGTTGGGATTCCCAGAAGCGTTAATTTTGCCCGCCGGAGTGCAGTAGCGAAACAGCACTTGCTTGTGCTCTTCTAACTCTGCTAAAGTATCTGCATCGGCATAATAGTTGCCTTCACCGTGGGCGATCGGCAAATCGATGATTTCACCCGAAGTATAAGCCGCAGTCCAACGAGTATTACCGCGTTCGACTTTCAAAGAAGCGCGATCGCAAATAAAATTCAATCCCGCATTCCGCACCAGAGCACCGGGCAACAAACCAGCTTCAGTCAACACCTGAAAACCGTTGCAGATGCCTAATACAAGCTTTCCTTGTTTCGCGTGTTCCGCAGTAGCCCGCATCGCCGGAGAAAAACGGGCGATCGCGCCGCACCGCAAATAATCTCCGTAACTGAAACCACCGGGAATTACAATGATATCAATATCCGAAATATCGGTATCTTCGTGCCAAATCATCCGCGTCGGTTGGTGGAGTAACCCTTGAGTCACCCACACCACATCGCGATCGCAATTTGAACCCGGAAAAACAATAACTCCAAATTTCATAAGCTGAAGGAAGAAGGAAGAAGGAAGTTCGGCAACGGATTATGTAACGGATGTAACGGATGTCAGGAAGAAGGAAGAGGTGTCAACATAAGACTAAAATTTTATGTTTTTCTCCCTTGTATCGAAGTCTCGATCCCCCTAAATCCCCCTTAAAAAGGGGGACTTTGAGTGTTCGGAATTTTCGTGTTTTTAACAAAGACTTTGAGAACCTCTTGTCCCCCCCTTATTAAGGGGGGTTAGGGGGGATCTCCGAGTTTAAAAACACCCTAGGGGCGATCGCATTTATGCCGCCGCTGTCTCCACAGCAACAGGAATTTCAGTCAAATCAAAGCGATAATTTTCAATCACTGGATTGGCCAAAAGTTGGTCGCAAATGCGATCGAGTTGTTCGCGGGCCTCTGACTCAGCAGCAGCAGTCAGCGTCAATTCAACATACTTCCCGATTCGCACGCCCTCAACATTGTCGTATCCCATGTGTTGCAAACCAGACTGTACGGCAGTGCCGGCGGGATCTAAAACAGAAGGGCGGAGGGTAACATAGATTTGGGCAAGATATTTCTGAGTCACGGGAATGTTGCGGTAGGTGATGTGAAAGTTAGCCCCATTGTATTCTACAACTGAGCTGCGCGCCGATCGCCATTTGGTTCGCCCAAGTAAGATAGCCTAGAAATAGGGACAGATTTGATTCCAGCAGATTCGAGAAAAAAATTATGAGAACCAACCACACCCGCAGTCAGGAGCGTATTTTAAACTTGCTCAAAGTCCTGAATCGATCGCTCTCCGCGCAAGATATCTACTTAGAACTGCGTAACAGCGACCAAAGCATGGGCTTAGCAACCGTTTACCGCTCCCTCGACGGTTTAAAGCGAGAGGGGTTCGTTCACGTCAGAACCCTCGCTAGTGGCGAATCTCTCTATGGTGCAGCCCACCAAGACCAACATCACTTAACTTGTCTGGAATGTGGCACCTCCATTACGATCGACGAATGCCCCGTCCACCACTTAGAAAGCCAACTACAACAATCTCATTCTTTCAAGATTTATTATCACACTTTGGAGTTTTTCGGATTGTGCGATCGATGTAGTTTGGCTCAAGAATCTTAAATTTGGTAATAGGTAATAGGTAATAGGTAATAGGTAATGACAACAGTCAAAAGTCAACAGTTAACAGTCAAAAGTCAACAGTTAACTGGCTAATCAGCCTTACTTCCTTCCCCAACAATCGATCGCAATCCCTCCATCGTAGCGGGAATGCTGCGCGGGTCCATAAACATCACCTTGCTGCTGTCGCTGGTGCCAATTTTTAAACCCATATCCAAATAATTTTGAGCTAACAAAAATTGTAAAGCTTCGCGCGCATTGGGGTCATTTTGCAGAGTTTTGCCGATAATCTGCAAAGCCTCAGAAGTAGCTTGAGCTTTCAAAACCTGACTTTGGCGTTCTGCTTGAGCTTTCAGGACGATCGCCTTTTGTTGAGCTTCCGCCTCCAAAATAGTCGCTTTTTGGCGCGCTTCTGCATCCAGAACTTGCGCTTGGGCCTTACCTTTGGCGCTGTTAACTGCTACGGCGAAAGCGCTCAGTCCCATCAGAAAAGCCACAAAAGCAGTCGGGAGAAATAGCTCTGCCAAACAGAGCAAAGACCCAGCTAGCAGCCAAAGGAGCGTCGGAGTCAAGATCATAAAAAGAATAGGTGATACTATTTAGATCTTAGATTTGAAATTTAAGATTTAAGAAATGCCAACAACTGACTCTGCAAGGGTTTGCCACTTGGGGGCCCTCAGTGCGATTTTTCGCGCAGCCGTACCAGGTTGAGGCTTCCATCCTAATCCAAGTCTGAGTTTAGTAACTTAAATTACAATTTAAGCCGGTGCAGACTGGCAGAAACTACAATTTCTAGGGGCCCAAAGGCAGTTAAGAAATTGATAGGGGCTAAAATCAGTTTATTCTCAAGCTCATGAATTTGCGCTTGCGAATCATATATCTTCAGAATGTTTTTACACAAACTATTTCGATATGATCAGCAGTTTCTCCGAACCCATTTATTGCCCGAATCTTAGCTGTGCCGATCCCCGCAATACCTTTGGCCGCCAGCAGTGTGCAGCTTGCGAAACCGATTTAATTTATCGCTATGTGTGGGTGGTGGGGCAAGCAGCCGAGGAAGTGCCGACGGGTAAGGTAATAGCCGATCGATACTTCGTCATTGCACCCCAAATCTGGCTCGACAGCCGTCCTGCTGTGCCTCCCAGCGTGCCGGAACAACTGCCGGATAGCATTATGCCTTACCTGCATTTGTATCCCCAACGGCTGCATACGCCGGAAGTATACGGTTTATGTTCGCTTGGGGAAGCACCGGAAGCGACAGAGGTGCTGTTGTTGGAAAATGTGCCAATAAATAATTTCGGCAGCCTGTATCCTTCTATTTTACAAGCTTGGTCTGGGACAAGCGCCGCGCGGCAAGTTTACTGGCTGTGGCAAATGCTCCAACTGTGGGCGCCGCTATCGGAACAGGGAGTCGCTTCGAGTTTGCTGGTACCGGAAAATTTGCGGGTGGAAGGTTGGCGGGTACGCCTGCGGGAACTGCACCCCGGCAATTTTGTACCGACGCTGCGGGATTTGGGAGATGTGTGGTCAGGTTTGGTGGAATCAGCGCAACCCGAGGTGCAGTCGAGACTCGGAGAGATTTGTCAGTTTATGCGCCGCAGCAGCATGAATTTGGACGCGATCGCCCTGGAACTCAACGATTTACTATTAGAACAAGCCGCTAAATTGCCTCTGCACTTAGAAGTAGTCGGCATGACTGATACCGGCCCGCAGCGCTCCCAAAATGAAGACAGTTGCTATCCAACTGCTGCTGATTTTCAATCGAGCAAAACTTCAGGGAATGACAAATTAATTCCTTACTTGACAATGGTTTGCGACGGGGTTGGAGGCCACGAAGGAGGAGAAGTTGCCAGTCAATTAGCCGTCCAGTCCCTGAAAGCTTTAATCCAAAATTTGCTCGCAGAAATCACTCAACAAGAAGAGTTGATGACGCCACCAATGGTAATTAAGCAACTCGAAGAAATAGTGAGAGTTGTGAATAATGTGATTTCCGCTCAAAATAACGAGCAGGGAAAAGAGTTGCGGCAGCGGATGGGGACGACTTTGGTGATGGCCCTCCAGTTGCCTCAAAAAGTGAAAAGTTCCGAGGATTTGCCGTCGAATAACAGTCACGAACTTTATTTAGTCAATGTTGGAGACAGCCGCGCTTATTGGATTGGCAAAAATTACTGTCAGCGGCTGACTGTGGACGACGACGTAGCCTCAAGGGAAGTCCAGCTAGGACACTGTTTATACTGGGAAACTCAACTGCGATCGGATGCAGGAGCCCTGACTCAAGCTTTGGGCACGCGGGACGGCGATTTCCTGCGCCCGACGATTCAGCGATTTATTGTCGAAGAGGAAGGCTTACTGCTACTGTGTTCCGACGGTTTGAGCGACAACGATTTGGTAGAGCACTATTGGGAGAATTATGGCCCAGAGGTGCTTGAGGGCAAAATGTCTTTGGAAGCCGCGGTTCAATCTTGGATTCGTCTCGCCAACGAGAAAAACGGTTATGACAACACCTCTGTGGTAGCAACTCACTGTCGGATGTCGCCGGAGAGATTGGTACTGTTCGATCCGGCGGTGGCATCAGCGGTGGCATCAGCGCCGGTGTCAGCAGCGTCGGTGTCGTTGCCGATGTCCCTGCCGCGCTCCCTCCAGAAGTCGGGGCTCCGTGCAGAACCTCCGCTTCGTGAATCGTCCAAACAGTTGCTGTACCCCGAAACTTCCCCCGCCCCGGAGGAACCAGTTAAAAAACGGCGGTTCAAGCTTTTGCTGCCCCTACTGGGGCTGTTGGGGCTGATGTTAGCCTGCGGCGCTTTAGGTTTGTGGGTGCGTAGCCTCGAAAGCACCCAGCCAGGGCCCGAACAACTTCCGCCACCGCCGGAAACTCCCGCCCCAAGTCCTTCGGCAATTCCCTCGCCAGGGGCTGAGATTCCTTCGGAGAGTCCCTCGCCGTCGCCAGAATCGACTCCTGCGGCAATTCCCTCGCCAGGGGCCGAAAGTCCCTCGCCGTCGCCCGCATCGAACCCTGCGGAAATTCCCTTGCCCGAAGAAGCGACAACTCCTTCGCCATCACCGTAGTAAGGGAGTTTGAATTAAGCAGAACCTTTCATAAAATGCAGATACTTTCCGGCGGCACGGCCACTCGAACGCTGTCGCCGACTTTGTGTCGCTGCAAGTCATCTCTGTGCAAGTTTTGTCGGCGAAGGGCGATCGAACTTTTAGCAGTCAACCGCACCGTATAGCGCGTGTCGGTGCCAATATAAATAGCCTCTTCTACTATTCCCGGCCAGCTATTTTCAACATCATAATTAGCCGGATAAATAGCAGCTTTTTCTGGCCGCAACACCAGGGTAACAACTTTCCCAGCGGGCAACTCTTCTGCTGTCGCCACTAACACGGGCAACTGCTGGTCAATCAACACGATTATTTTACCATTTTGCTTTTCTACTACTTGCCCGCTGAAAAAATTGCTGTCGCCAATAAAATCAGCAACAAACCGCGTTTTAGGATATTCATAAATATCAACAGGCGTCCCGACTTGTTGCAGTTTTCCTCCCTCCATTACTGCAATTCTGTCCGACATAGTTAGGGCTTCTTCTTGGTCGTGAGTTACATAAATAAATGTAATTCCCAATTTTTGCTGCATTTTTTTTAATTCTAATTGCATCTCTTTACGCAATTTTAAATCCAGCGCTCCTAGGGGTTCATCCAACAGCAAAACAGACGGCTGTTTGACTAATGCTCTTGCTAGCGCTACTCGCTGCTGCTGTCCGCCTGAGAGTTGGCGGGGATAGCGTTTTTCAACCTCGGTTAACTGTACTAATGCTAAGGCTTCAGCAACGCGATCGCGAATTGTTTTCTGAGGTAAATTCTCCATTTCCAACCCAAAAGCGGCATTTTGTGCTACTGTCATGTGCGGAAATAAAGCATAGTTTTGAAATACGGTATTCACAGGGCGGTGGAACGGTGGGCGATTTTGCATCGGTTGACCGTGAATGTATATTTCGCCCGCTGTGGGAATTTCAAAACCCGCTATCATTCGCAAAGTTGTAGTTTTGCCGCAGCCGGAAGGGCCGAGTAAAGAAAAGAATTCGCGATCGTAAATTTGCAGGTTGATGTTGTCTACAGCTAAGAAATCTTGACTACGGACACTTTTAAATACTTTGGAAACGTCTAAAACTTCGACGGCGTGCATTGTGTTAGTATGTGTGAGTTATGAGTAATAAAAATCTGAGATAGAACCCGGTTAAACTGAGATACTTCACCATTTTCAATAAGGCTTTTATGAACGGGCAAGATGCCCGTTCCACAAGAAATTTATTCTTTGTGGAACAGGCATCTTGCCTGTTCTTGAGAAGGGTGCAACTCCAATACAAGCTAAAAATTTAAGTAAACCCGCCCCAGCCGCGACCTGTTTTCTCTCTACTTTCCGGCCCCTGCTTTAACTTCCGTCCAAGCTCGATCGTACAATGCAGTTGCTTTCCCGACATCCTGCAATAATTTCATTTTGCCAAACACCTCAGCCGGCGGGTAAATTTGAGGATTTTTCAAATCTTTCGGGTCAATTAAACCTTGATCTATTGCTGCTTTGTTGGGCGATCCGAAGTGGGTAAAATTAGACACTTTAGCGCCTACTTCTGGTTGCAAAATAAAGTTAATAAATTTCTCCGCTAACTCTTTCTGGGGCGCACCTTTAGGAATTGCCATGTTATCAGAAAAGATAATTGTTCCTTCTTTGGGAATAGCGTAGCGAAGATTAGGATTTTCTTTCATAACTTGAAAAACATCGCCGCTCCATTCCATCGTCAGATTTACTTCTCCTTGATCGAGCAGATTTTGACCCGTGTCGGGGACAAAAGCTGCAATGATGTTTTTACTTTTAATCAGCAAATCACGGGCTTTGTTAATCTCTTCGGGATTGGTTGTATTTGGGTCAAATCCTAAATACATTAAAACGCCTGCAAATGTGTATCTGGCATCGTCTTGCCACGCAACTTTTCCGGCATATTTAGAATCGAACATCGCCGCCCAACTGTTGATATCGCCCTTAGTTGCTTTCACGTTGTAGCCAATTCCCATCGTTCCCCACTGGTAGGGCAGGGAATATTTATTCCCCGGATCAAAAGCTTGATTGATAAACTTAGGTTCTAGGTTTTTTTGGTTGGGAATATTGTTTAAATTCAGAGGCTCAATTATATTTTCTGCGATCATGATTTTCACCATATAATCGGCGGGAAATATTAAGTCGTAACCGGGGTTTCCCTGTTTGAGTTTGGCATATAGTGCGTCGCTGTTCTCGAAAGTGTCGTATTGAATTTTAACATTGTTCTCTTTCTCGAATTGGGCGATCGTTTCTGGGGCGATATAACTTGCATAATTGTAAATGCTAAGCACTTGCTGCTGGTTGCCACCTGTGCGGCTACAGCCGAAAGCCACCGTTGCACTCATCACAAACAAAAGTAGGAAAGTCAGCAGGCGTTTCATAGGTTTTGTTAGTTGCAGAAGATAATAATTATGACACATAAAGCAATTTATTTAACTTTTTTGAACTTTGAGCGATGATAAAACCAGCAATAAGGAAGCTAACAGCATCAAAGTTGAAATGGCATTAATCGCTGGCGTGACAGCAAATTTTATCATGCCGTAAACAAATAGTGGCAGCGTCACTGAACCGACGCCGGTGGTAAAGAATGTCACGACAAAATCGTCCAGCGACAGAGTAAAAGCCAGGAGTGCTGCGCTGAAAATAGCGGGCCAAATTAGAGGAAGAGTGATGCGCCAAAAAGCCCGCCATTCGTTAGCGCCCAAGTCAAAAGCTGCTTGTTCTAATTGAGGATCTAGTTCCGCCAAACGCGCCCTGACAGTAATAGTCACAAAGGAAATATTAAAGACAACGTGACCAATAATTACAGTAGGTAAGCCGAGATTGAGGCGAATTCCCGTGAGATTTTCTACGATCCGAAATACTAGGGTAAAGAAAACTAGCAGCGAAATGCCGATCGTAATTTCGGGCATAATAATGGGTAAAAACAGTAAAGCTTCTACTGCTTTGCGCCCTGGAAAATGAAAGCGTTCCAGTGCTAGCGCGATCATTGTACCAAAAACGGTGGCCAGCAAAGTCGAAATAGCTGCAATTAGCAAGCTGTTGTTGAGCGCTGTCAAAATTCCTGCGCTGCTACTCGTAGCAATCGTCGCGCCTGCATTGCTAAACAAACTGCGATACCAGTCAAGGGTAAAACCGCGCCAAACGGCATTGAATCTGGAGGCGTTAAACGAGTAAATAATTAAGATGAGAATTGGCAAGTAAAGAAAGGCAAATGCTAGTCCAGCTTGTACCCAAAGCCACTTTTTGCCGATCGCCCGCACGAGTAAATCTAGTTTTGTTTTAGTCATTAGTCAGTAGTCATTAATCATTAGCGTATCTTAACCTAAACGCCGGGTGTAACGATTCGTTTATACCTTACCTTATTGAGTTTCATCAGACACGCGGAAGTAAATTAAAACCGGAATCAATATGATTACCGTCAACAGCATAGAAAGCGCCGAACCAAAAGGCCAGTCGCGAGCTTTCATAAACTGATTTTGAATCAAATTTCCCACCATAACTGTTTTAGAACCCCCCAATATATCCGGTGTGATAAAAGCACCGACTGCGGGAACAAAAACTAAAATAGAGCCTGCAACAATGCCACGACTTGTTAATGGTAAAAACACGCGCCAGAAAGTGCGAATATCATTTGCTCCTAAATCGTGAGCTGCTTCTACCAGTGAAAAATTGAAGCGTTCTATGCTAGAATATAAAGGCAGAACCATGAAAGGTAAATAGCCGTAAATAAGACCGATCGCCACAGCGAAAGGCGTAAAAAGCAAGTTTAACGGTTCGCTAATAATTTGCAGGCTTTGCAAGGCTGTGTTAACTACTCCTTCGCTCCGCAGCAGTATGATCCAGGCGTAAGTTCTCACTAAAAAATTAGTCCAAAATGGAATAATTACCAGCAAAAGCAAAGCATTTCGCCAGCGGGGAGAACGGGTGGCGATGAAGAATGCGAGGGGATAGCCAGCTAATAAGCAAGCGGCCGTTGTCAGAAAAGCCAGCCAGAGCGATCGCCCAATTACTCCTAAGAAAAGTCCGCTGAACAAACGCTGGTAGTTGCTGAGAGTAAATATCCAAGTAACGCCGCCGTATGTACCGCGTTCTAAGAAACTGTACAACAGTACAATTAGCACGGGCAAAATGAAGAAAACCATCAGCCAGACGGTGGCAGGAAATAAGAGCAGCAAGAGGTTAATTTGCTGGCGGTTTTTGACACTCATTATTTACTCAAGGCAAATTTAGCACATAATTCAACACATTTTATATCAAATCCGCATTTTATGAATTATGTCATCATTAATAAATTATCAAGAGGTACGCAATGTCAGGAGAATCGTCAACCCCCAAAATAGTCGTCGTCGGTGCAGGATGGGCCGGTTTAGGCGCTACCTATCACCTAGCCCAGCAAGGCTATGATGTCACCCTGCTAGAAGCTGGCCCTTATGCGGGAGGCTTAGTTGCAGGGTGGAAAACCGCCGGCGGGCGTTCCGTAGAAGCTGGGATTCACGGCTTCTGGTATCCCTACAAAAATATCTTTTCCTTAGTCAAGGAATTAGGACTAGATCCCTTCACGCCTTGGACTCGTTCTTGTCAGTATTCACCCGCCGGATTGGAAGTAGAATCGCCGATTTTTCAGGACGAACCGATCCTTCCCACACCGTTAGGAACCTTTCTTTACACCAGATTTAAAAGGCTGCCATTAGTCGATCGGCTTTCAGCCTTGCCCTTACTCTACGCCGTCCTAGATTTCGACAATTCCGACGAAGCGTGGCGCAGGTACGATCGCGTCACAGCCCGCGAATTATTCAAACAGTTTGGCGTTTCTGCAAGACTTTACCGCGATGCTTTTGAACCGATGTTATTAGTAGGTTTATTTGCGCCAGGAGAACAGTGTTCTGCCGCCGCAGCTTTGGGAATGCTTTATTATTTTATCTTAGCACACCAACCGGATTTTGATGTAGTTTGGTGTCGCGGAACAGTCGGAGAAAAAATCTTTCGCCCGTGGGTGGAGCGCCTTGAAAAAATCGGTGCCAAAGTATTAACTCAGCGGCGAGTGACTGATGTAATAGTTGACAGCAACAACCGAGCAACAGGCGTTGTTTGCGGCGAAGAAACCTTCGATGCAGATGCAGTTATTTTTGCAGTTGGCGTCACGGGAATGCAAAAAATTATCAGCAGCAGTCCAGCTTTGCAAAGTCGCCAAGAGTTTCGGGACGCGATGAATTTGGGTGCAGTTGACGTGTTAGCTGTTCGCCTGTGGTTTGACAGAAAAATTGACATTCCCCTGCCTTCTAATGCCTGTTTTGGATTTAGTTCAACTACAGGTTGGACGTTTTTTGATTTGAATGCTTTGCACGACGAATTTCGAGACGAACCGGGAACAGTTGTCGAAGCTGACTTTTATCACGCCAACCAATTAATTCCCCTAAAAGATGAGGAAATAGTTTCCTTAGTTCAGGGGGATTTAGGGACTTGCATTCCGGCTTTTCGGGAGGCCAAAGTAATTGACAGCAGCGTGATTCGGCTGTCGCGGGCGGTGACGCATTTTGCCCCTGGCAGCTATCAGTATTTGTTGCCGGCAGTAACAAGTTATGATAATGTATTGATGAGTGGCGATTGGGTTGTGACCCGTCACGGTTCTTGGTCGCAGGAAAAGGCTTATGTTACTGGTTTGGAGGCGGCAAATTTGGTAATTTCGCGTTTCGGAATCGGAAACAAAGCGGCAATTATTCCCGTGGAAGCTGACGAACCGCATATTCAAATCGGGAGAAAAATTAATCAGTTTACTCGCAGTTTGACTAAAACTTTCCTTCCCGATTTTTGGCTGCCATAATTTTTAGTCATTGGTCATTTGTCATTGGTCATTTGTCATTAGTTAATAGTTAAGCTGTTGTGCATTTAAATTGTATAGTCAAGTTTGATAAAGTTCTTGTAGGGTGGGTTCTCGTAGCCCGCACAAAAAATACAATTTAGATGGGGAACAGCTTAGCGGTAAGGTGCGTCATACTAATGCTTTCTGTAAGAAAATGTCATTGCTCCCCTACATATGGGCTAATGACTACTGACTAATGACTATCGCCAATAAGGCCGGCCCTTCCAAAAAACTCCCACCGTAACTCCGATTAGTGCAGCTTCCGATAAACTTGCTAATAAAGGAGGTATGGGTAGGAATGACTTTAACACCAAACCCAAGAGCACGCACCCAACTAAAACCCACAAACTAATTCGGTTGAGCAAAAATTGTTGTTGCCAATACTCTAAAAAGTACACTGCTAAAGCTCCCATTCCCAATGCTGCCGCAAAAGGTATCAATATCCCCAGGGAGGAACCGTAGAGAAGCGTCACGACGTTGCGGATTGCCTGCGATTGCGTGAAACCCCAGGCTAAAAATAACTCCAATCCAACCACGATGCAGTTGACGAGGGCGGCAATTTGCAGCATTTCTCGCCAAGGTAAAAGCTTTAAGCGCCGCAGAAAATTGTTCACGATCGGCAGATTAGGTAGGTTGCTTTAATTTTATAACAGTTTTGCGCTGGCGATCGACCTTTGATGACAATTTGTGAAGTAAAATAAAGATATACAGGTGTCTCTTGACCAATTCACCCAGAGTACCTGCCTATTAGTTGTTGGAAGCGTGAAAGGAAAAAAGTTATGGTGGAGAACAGTGTCGATTGTGCTGTAGCTTGCGTCAATGGCTGCGTTCTGGGCGACAAGTGCCCGAAGCGGGAATACGCAGAAGCAACGTCCAACTTTATTGAAAATACTTCTTTGGATAAAATGCTAGAAATAGCAGAGGAAGCGGTGAGAAGGAAACGGACGGAACCACCCAAATGGGTAATTCCTGATTTTCCCGAATAGAATTAGCCTCCCCATTAAAAAGCGATCGCCCTTGTCAAACGGGCGATCGCTTTTTGTATTCCCAATGAAATAGCTGAGCCGAATCAATATATTTCCTAGGATAGAAGCTAAAAGGTTAAATAGAAATTATTATACCACTTAATTATAGCCATCGGCAATTACTAAAAACAATTCAGTTAAAGCCAAATTCGGACATTTTTAATTTAATTGAGTTCAAAAACAAACAGGAGCAAGTATCGTGGCCAAGCAAAAGAAAAGCAACGCAAAAACAACAACAGAACGCGATAATTTGGGCGAATTGCCTCAAGAAATTACCGAATCTTACGGTACCGGCGTCATCGATCAACCGGGATTGAGCCAAGACGACATAACAAACCTGCAGGACAGCAGTTCGGAATACTCTTCCACCAGTTCCCGAATCGGTGGCGAGGATGGCGATCCGGCTGCGGAACAAGAAAGTGCCACTGGCGAGCAATCGGTGGGCGGAACTGCGCCTACTCCCGACCTGGATCTGGTTGACGAACTTGGAGCTGCTGCGGGCATAGAAATGCCAGATGGGGCTATTTTGCACACAACAGATATGCTTGAACATCGAGATGAAAGTCGGTGGGAATTAGACCCGAGTTCTGCGGAAGATTATCAGGAACGGCCGGATTTATAGGTCTATTTGGTACAAAACAATAGGTAGTATAATAGGAGCGGGTTGACCATTATCCATACTTCATATCCCAAGTATTTGTAAATCCGCCCCTCCTCAGTTGGGATCTCGCAACACATAGCCCCCTCCATGAACAGTATGCAGCAGGCGTTTGGAGTTAGTTGTTTATAATTTAATCCGTAACCCACGAATATACACTTCAATAATGTTTGACTCGCCCATAAAATCGTAATCCCAGACTTTTTCTAGAATGCGGTCGCGGGTAATCACTTGATGGGAATTTCGCAGCATAAATTCTAACCAATCAAACTATTTGGCAGTGAGTTCAATTAGTTGACTGCCTCGATAAACTTCACGGGTTAAACCGCTCAAGATTAGGTCTTCAAATTGTAAATTATCCGGGTCATTTGGTTGAGTTCGGCGCAGACTTGCTTTGACTATCGCGAGGAGTTCTTCCATACTCAAAGGCTAGTAAGATATAGGCTCAAAGTGATGCAGGGAATTAGTCGCTAACCGCCACTGACATTACCGCGAGCAGTTTTCATTGGCCTGAGAACAAGGTAATTGTAATTGCTCCATTGCTTAATTGAGAAAGCTGTACCTCACGTAACTGAGAACTGCTATATCTTCTTATTGCTCAACATTTCCGGTGAATTACCCCTCATAAAGCGTTTTTGTAGTAAGGACTTTAGCACTCTATATGCCGGTGAATAATAACTATTGATCCTGACTACAAACTTACTGTGGTTAGATCACCGGCTATGATATTATGTATCGCAAAAACCGGGTTGATGAAGCCAACCCTCTTCAACAAAAAGGTGATCTATGGAATTTAAAGATTTTCTGGCTTTGCTGCATCCTATTTTAGCTGTAGCGATTGTTTTTCCTATGCTTGGTATTGTTCTCAATATGGCATGGCAAACTATGCAGCGTCGGAAGCAAATTGCGATCGACACCAAGAGCAAAATTCCACCTGTAGTCGGTCCAGAACACGTCAAAGCAGGTCGAATTCTGTCAGGTTCTGTGGTAGGAGTGACCTTGTTGGGTCTAGCCTACCCGATTTTTGAGCATATTTGGAGCAAGGATGTTTGGAGCAAAAACTCGTTTCAGGTCATTTTCATTGTGCTGATGTTTGTTGTAACTATCGCCTCTTTGGTCATGCTATATCGAGCTACACCCGCTTTATGGCGCGGCATATTTGCGACCCTAACAGGTACTGGCCTGGTTATTCTTGGCACTCAAGATGGCGTTTATAGGCTAACTAATGAATGGTATTGGTCTCACTACTACATTGGCATCACCGCTGCGCTGCTTATGGTGTTTTCGCTGGCGATTGTTCAAGATATTTACAAAGATCGATCGAATCGCTGGCGCACTATCCATGTCATCTTGAACTCGATCGCTGTGCTACTCTTTCTGGGACAGGGAATGACCGGAACCAGGGATTTATTAGAAATTCCTTTTAACTGGCAGAAACCCTACATTTATAGCTGTGATTTCCCCAATAAGACCTGCCCAAAGCCGTGAGCGATCGCATTACTTCGAGATTCCCGTCTAAAATTAGTAGAAATTAGACCAATAAACCCGGTTTCTGAATGTAAGAAAGTCCTGGTAATCACAGGAATGAGAACGAGAAACCGAGTTTATGATGCCCGGAGTGCGTCAGTTCTAATCAGTCATAAATCTTAATCCTTGCGAGTCAAACCCTGAAGGCTAACTTGCAAAATCGACAAACCCAAAATTAGCAAAAACAAAACCAGCCCGATCGTACAAGCATAGCCAATTTCCAAATCTTTAAAAGCCCGTTCGTAAAGATAATAAACAACAGTCTTAGAACTATTGCGAGGCCCGCCCTGAGTCATAATATAAACTTCTTCAAAAACCTTAGTAGCAGAAATAGCCGAAATTACCGCAACTAAAACTAAATAAGGCTTCATCAGCGGTACAGTAATATCCCAGTGCTTTCCCAAACCATCAGAACCATCAATAGCAGCCGCCTCATACAGTTCTGCCGGAATAGCTTGCAGCCCTGCCAAATAAATCACCATGTAATAACCCAATCCTTTCCAGATAGTAACCGCCATGACGCTAAAGATTGCTAACTTCGGATTAGCCAGCCAAGAAACAGGAGGTAAACCCAACAATTCCCCCAACTGATTCAGCAATCCAGTCTCAGCAAACAGCCACTTCCAAGCAATCCCGGCGACAACCATTGAAATCACCGCTGGCGTGTAGTATGCTGCTCGAAACCAGTTCATCCCCTTAAGTTTTTGGTTGCACAAAATCGCCATTACCAACGGTAGAACAACCAATACAGGCACAACGCAAGCGAGATACAGCAGCGTATTCGTCAAAGTTTGCCAGAATGTGCGATCGCCCCACAACCTCTCAAAATTCTTCAACCCCACCCACTGCGGCATTTGAGTTAAATCATATTCGTAGTTGGTAAAACTCAAATAAAAAGCTTGCACCGCAGGCCACAAAACAGTCAAACTCAAAATAAACAAAGCAGGTAGCAAAAATAAATAAGGAGTCAGGTTTCGTCGCAAAAAAGTCAAAGGCATAAATAAGTTATTAATTATTGGTTATTAGTTATTGGTGATTGTTTTACTCATCATACCAAATCCAGTTGCATCGGAATGATTAAACCGCGAAGACGCGAAGAGCGCGAAGGAAGAACTGGATCTTTTTCTTTCTCTTCCTTCGCGTCCTTTGCGTCTTCGCGGTTCATTTAATCTTGATCAATATTGGTTATCCCCTAGCATTTCTCAAAGAAGTGAGGTATGCTGGCCGGCGATCGCCTTTTTCTCAATTAGCAATTACCAAGCGTACCTCATTTTACTAAGAAGTGCTATATGTTATTTAACTCCAGAAAACAAACCCTGCCAGTCTCCGGGAGAACTGCCATTTTCCCCCTCTTTCACCTCAAAAGTAACGTTGCAAGCTTGAGGCTGTTCCAAGGCTTGCACGCACAATTCTGCAATATCTTCCCGACTGACTTTGCCCCTAATATTGTCTCCTTGCTCAAATATTAAAGCTTTGCCTCCCGGTTCTTCCGTCAAAGCGCAAGGTCTGACAACAGTATAAGGTATGCCGCTCGATCGCACGCAATCTTCGCCTTTCAACTTCCAAGTCAAAATCCCCCCCAACATATCATTCATCCTGACTGCCGGCGGTTCTTCTTCCAAGTTAATTCCCGGGCGGCCCGGGCGGGTAACTCCTGCCGAACTCACCATCACAAATCGCGGCAAAGTCTGTCCCCCATCAGCTTTAATAGATTCTAACTCCAGTTGAAAAATACCCGGTGTAAATTTCGGGTTGAGTGCGCCATCATATTCAAACTTGCTCAACATTAACTGAAAAGAAAAAATACTGCTGGCATCCAATTTAGAGCCATCTTTAACAGTTTTGGCGCGGAATACTGGAATTAACTCATCAAAAGGAATGGTGACAGTAATCCAGATATTGTAAACAGTATCAAACGAATAGCAATACCCAATTCCATCCCATTTAGCTTCGCTGCGAACAATCAATTTATAGCGCTTGCCGTCTCCTTTGACGCGCAGTTGGAGGCCGCTAAATCCTGCCAGATCGATCGGAGGATCGAAGTTGCGGGTACGCACCGAAGCAAAGCCACCCGAGTTGGCGGTAGAAACATTGCCTGTGAATATCGCTGTATTGTCTGTAAGTACGATCGAACTTTCGCTGGTGCCACCCATCACTATGTCGTCGAGGGCTCCCCAAGTTTCTTTTAAATCTTGGCTGGGTTTTGTGAAGTCAAAAATTGTTTTTTCGCCTGCTTGAATTAGCTGGCGGCGAACAGCTTGCACTAAATTATTGAGGCCTTTGTATTCGACTATTTCGGGAACATCCACAACTTCCGGCATATAAAATTTGATGCCTTGATAGTATTTTTCCCTGGTTGGTGTGTCTCCTTCTACTGGTTGAACTTTGGTGCCAGTGCAGCAGATAACTGCTTCCACGCCCTCGGTTACTAACGGTGTTAGCGTTTCTGGGAGAGTGATATCTCCTTCGACTAATTCGACATTTTTGCCGATAATTTCTGTTGCTCTTTTGGTATCTCTGACGAGGCAGCGTACTCTATATCCCCGCTGTTGCAGCCGCTTGACAACTCGCTTCCCGACGCCGCCAGTGGCACCGGCTACCAGTATCAGTTTGGGTTGGTCTTTTTTAGTTTTGCTGCTGCTTCCAAAGAGTTGTTGCAGCCAGCTAATGCTGCCAATGAAGGGAATGACGCCGAAATAAGCCAAGGTTTTGAGAAACCTGCCGGCATCCCATTGGGCGGTTTTTTTTTCCGTCATACTAGCTTCCTCTGAATGGGCTCAAATCTACTTAGCTGCTTTTGTATTTTAATCGAGTTTTCGATTTTTGAATTTGGGCTATTTCCTAGCCTACGCTTCGGGAACCCCTGCGGGAAGATAGCTTCGCTAGCGCTGACTTTTTTTCACTTGACAATGGGTGTGGGATGAGTTTGGCTTAAGGGAATCTCAATAATAAACTCGGTTCCCTCTCCGGGGGCGGAAATGCAAGTCAATTTGCCACCGTGTTGTTCTACCGCTATTTCGTGACTAATCGCCAAACCTATCCCCGCACCTTTGCCCACCGATTTTGTGGTAAAAAACGGCTCAAAAATTTTCTGGCGAACTTTTTCTTCTATGCCCCAACCGTTGTCCTTGATCCGAACTGCTACGGCTTTTTCTCCGGGACAAAGTTCAGTTACAATCCGAATTTGTCCGCACTTGACTGGCTCTTCTTTGTCCCCGCCGGGCGACGATAAATTATGGTTAACAAAAGCCTCTTCGATAGCATCAATTGCATTTGTCAGGACATTCATAAATACTTGGTTGATTTGAACTGCGTAACACTCAACCAAAGGCAGAGAGCCATATTCTTTTCTGAGATGAATTGCTGGGCGATCGGGCTTCGGTTTGAGTCGGTTGCTCAAAATCAGCAAAGCGCTGTCCAATCCGTCGTGAATGTCAACTGGTTTAATGTCTGCTTCGTCAATTCTAGAGAAGTTTCGCAGCGACTGAACTATCTCGCGGATGCGGTTAGCTCCTACTTTCATTGAACCCAGCAACTTCGGTAAGTCTTCAACTATAAACTCTAATTCAACTGCTTCTATTTGTGCTTGAATTTCTGGCGAATGCGACGGATAGTGCTGCTCGTAAAGCTGCAATAAATTGATCATTTTTTGACTGTATTCATTGGCATAGCTAACATTGCCGTAGATGAAGTTGATCGGGTTAGTGACTTCATAAGCTACCGCCGACACCAACTGTCCCAAACTTGACATTCTTTCGCTTTGCACCAATTGAGTTTGCGCCCGCTTAAGCTCGGACATCGCGGTTTTTAAATTAGCAGTTTTTTCGCGTTCTCTGGTGACTGATGCTTCTAGTGCTGTATTTAATTTTTCTAGTTTATCAGCTTGGCGCAGCACTATGTTAATCATTGCTTTTTTAAGTTCCAATGCAGCGTCTATTTCGCATTGTTTCCAAGGCAACGATTTGCACCTAACATTTTCTTTCCACAGCTCGAAGGATTTCCGAGGAGACAGTCGAGGGTTGCCATTTTCATCGGTTTCAACTGGTTTGTTGGGTTGGCCCGCCCAATTTACCGTCTTAATTACTTCCGGGCGAAACCACAAAATGTATATTTTCTGAGTCGGCGATATTGCTATAGCCAAACACCCGCTGGCTGTGTCTTTAAATTCCTCAGCTTCTGGATAGCATTTGGTGAGCGAGTCTGTATAAAAAATTTCTTGATTTAAATGCTTTTGCACCCACTGAGTTAAGTATTTGAGGGATTCTCCTTGAGGTGTTTGCCCTACTTGATAGCAAGTATCTCCAAATACTATTGCTGCTCCCTGGGCGTTGACTGCTTCCAACAAATTATGCTGACATTTAACTAACACTTGTGACAAGTTTTCGGACGTGGATATGTCTTCAAAAATCTTGGTTTGAAGAGATTTTAAGTGTAGTTTGTAGTCGTAGTCTTCGTTTCCTTCTTTTGATTGCAATTCTAAGGACATTACTTGCCCGATAAATTCGCAGGCTGCGCGCAATTCATAGTTGAGATATTTTGGTGTATAGTTGTGGCAAGCAATCAATCCCCACAGTTGTTTGTCTTTGATTAACGAGATTGACATCGAAGCTGTAACGCCCATATTTTGCAGGTATTCTATGTGAATGGGAGAAACGCTTCTCAACACACTGAAACTCAGGTTTAGGGGCTGGGCGGTAACACCATTGTTTCCTGAAACCAGGGGAACTGGTTGATAGTTAATATCTGGGATTAACCTCAACCAATTTAACGAATACAGTTGTCTGGCTTGTTTGGGAATATCTGAGCTGGGGTAGTTTAACCCTAAGAAAGGACTCAGCATTTCTGCTTTGTCTTCAGCGATCACAGCGCCGTTGCCTTCGTGGTCAAATTGATAGACCATAACTCTATCAAAACCAGATATATTCCTGACTTCTTCTACAGTTATTTGAGATAATTCCTTGAGATTTTTGGCGCTTTGAATTTTGCTGACAGTGGCTCTTACTGAATGATAAAAGCTAAAAACGGAAAGATTTTCTGGGTTTGTGGCTAATTCTAACTCGACCATCAATACTTCTTCTACTCGGTGGAGTATGCAGTCAAATTCTAAATATCCACCTTTATTCTTGACATAGATTTTAATAGGATTAACGGTTTTTAAGTTTTCATTCTGCAAACAAAGCTTAAGTTTTTTAAGTTGAACTCGACTGAATAATAAGCTCAAATTTTTACCGATCGCACTGGCTGCATCAATTCCTAACAACTCTTGCGTATTTTCGCTAGCTTGCAGTATTTCTAGTTGAGGTTCTCGTACAACAAGTAGCACCCCGTGTGGCTGAATGTGCCCGGATAGGTGAATGGGTTCTCTGTCGCAGTTTGTCAAGTCAACTTCTTCGAGTGCGGGAATTGTGATTTGGTGATCCATTTTCTTTGTCTTCCGCTGTAAAATTTGTAGAGGGTTCTATTGATTTGAGATTGGAGAGCAAATCGGCTTTTCCATAATAATCTCATATTGTTCGATCGCATAACGGCTCGCTCCCTGGACGGACACGGAGAATCAATCATCCGATAATCAGCCAATCAAAAATGATTTAGTCTAAAATCAGCCTGCCGTATTTTTTGCTGTTAGACCAGCCTCAGCCTTCTAAAAATTTTACCGACTTGGCTCTTCTATACTATCGCTCCCTGATCTTAATTATCATAGCAATTGTGGCGATTATTCAAGTAGGTTTAATAATTTTCCCAAACTTTAATATTTGTGGTAAAATTTTTTGTGCTAAAAAACGGGGAGAGAAATGCGTCTCCAGAGCGGCCTACTGACTGAAATATTAAGTTAAAGTAAGGGTGACAAGATATGAAAGTCAAGTCACGCTAAGCTCTGTAAGTATATCCAACAGGCCCGACAATTAGACTGATGATCGACTTCAATACAGTTACCGAGTTTTCTCATACTCACTGCATAGCTATCTGTGCCTTTTTAGTTCCGGCTAACTTGCTGACTACTTTGCAGACAGGGATTTTGACAGGACTAAACCGACCTCGAATACAAGTTTGGGCGTCTGTGGTTGTGGCCAGCCTTTGGGCTACAGCAATGATATTTCACGTTTTTACCTGGTTCGCGATCGGGGTAGTAATGCCTCCGACATACATCTTGCTAGTTATGGCAATCATTTGTCTGGCTATTAATATCTGGGCGATCACTCATCCGGCAAGCATGATGCAATTAATTCGAGTTGCAGCATCAGTTGTTAGGGGAACTCTCAGGAGGAAGAAGGATTTAGTTATCTGGGAGAGAAGGATTTAATTATTTAGGAACTCAAAAATAATGGGATCGGGGGTAATCTGAAAGATATCAGGGAAAATATTGGTTTCAGAAGAAAGTTTTCCCGGGTGGCAAATCTGGGATCAGAGTCCAGATTTTTTACTACTTATTCCGGTTCGCGATCGCGACAATCTTCTGTTTCCGGGCCACGGGGGTGGATCGTGCAGTTGAGCAGGTAGCCGCCATCGCTTCTGCCGTAATAGTAGCGGCATCCGGTGCAAATAGCGGGACGTTCGATCGCACTTTGGTAAATCGGATAATCTCCTGTCGCCAGCAGCGAAAAGTCTCGCTGCGTCTGAACAGTCCCGATAATAGCGCCTGAAAGTTCGACAGCTTGGCGGATGTTTTCGATACTGGTATAATACGGAATCCGGTTGACAAAGGTCTACAACAAATCATCAATAAGTCAACCAATGATAATTGGTCAAAGCCTTAATTTCTGTTTGCATATTTTCTTGGAGAAAACGGCAGCGTTCAACTAAGACTTTTTCCAGGTCATCTAAGGAATTAAAATAAGTATTGACTAATGGCTCATCCACCAATTTCCATAACCGCTCTGCTGGTTGTAACTCGGGAGAATAAGGTGGAAG
>NZ_JAUBQW010000248.1:0-3541 GCF_036701485.1 Microcoleus sp. Pol11C3
AATTCCGGCACTGTCTTCTCCATGTGCCTCACCTTATCAGATTTTTTGGGTTTTTACTACCCCCGTGAACTTCTACCTTGAGAGTCAGGGTAATTCCACTGTTCGCAGAGTGAAAAAAATATATGGCTGACTTCCCGGTCGGTACAGTAAATTGTGAACAAAGAACTTAAATTCTGCATTTTTGATGCCGCTCTACTCAACATGATTGGTGTGGCTTAATACAGAATAAGCTACAGGCAGTTTCATACAGAAAACTGCAGCTCAAGGTAAGTTCACGAGATATTTATATTCAATAGTCCGGACAAAATCTTGGGGGGTTTTAGCTGCCCAAAGCCAGAGCCTTCATAACTGCGACCATTTTAATTAAAGTCTGCTCAGGAGCTAACAAGCAAATAAATCGGCGAATACTAAAATAACCGCCCTGTAAGGCTTACCGCCTCGTAGAAAAAACAGTCCGGAGTATTGTTATGTTGGAAACTTACCTTGAGTGTCACTAAAATATTATAATAACAGCTCGTGAGTGGAACTCAAGAGGTAAAGGTTGAAACACATTGGATTAGTGGCGATCGGGCGGAATGAAGGCGCTCGGCTAAGATCCTGCTTGCTGTCAGCGATCGCCAAAGTAGCTCTGGTGGTTTATGTCGATTCTGGCTCAACAGACGGCAGCTTAGAATTAGCCCGATCGATCGGAGCCGATACAGTAGAACTAGACTTATCTATACCGTTTACCGCAGCACGCGCCAGAAACGAAGGCTTTGCCCGCTTGCTGGAACTAGCGCCAGACATCGAATTTGTCCAATTTGTGGACGGTGACTGCGAAGTAGTTGATGGATGGATTGATCGCGCGCACAGAGAACTCACAGCCAGCCCCGATGTAGCTGCGGTGTGCGGCCGCCGGCGCGAAAGGTACCCCGAAGCTACTATCTACAACCAATTATGTGACATCGAATGGGATACCCCCGTCGGTGAAACCAAAGCCTGCGGTGGCGATTCCATGATGCGCGCTGCAGCATTTCAGCAAGTTGAAGGTTTCAATCCCGCACTCATAGCCGGCGAAGAACCGGAAATGTGCGTGCGGCTGCGCCAAAAAGGTTGGAAAATCCTCCGCTTAGAAGCAGAAATGACCCTGCACGACGCACAAATGACCACTTTTTCTCAGTGGTGGAAGCGCGCTCAAAGAGCTGGTTACGCCTACGCCGAGGGAGCCTGGAGGCACGGAAGCGAACCAGAGCGCCATTGGGTCAAAGAGACCCAAAGTACCTGGTTCTGGGGATTAGTCTTGCCAGTGCTAGCCTTGACAATGGCATGGCCGACAAAAGGGTGGAGTCTGTTAATATTGAGTGGCTATCCGTTAGCAACCTATCGCACATATAACTATTATGTAAAGCAACGGCATCTCACAGCTAAAAATGCTGCCATGTATGCACTGTTTTGCGTACTAGCAAAATATCCCCAGCTACAGGGTCAAATCCAGTTCCACCAGCGCAGATTGCTGGGCCAGCAGAGCAAGTTGATCGAATACAAGACAGCAAACCCAATGAATTCAGTAAGTGAGAATTAGTACCATGCCAAACTCATATAATTGTGAAGAAGGAGGATAAAAGTTCAACAACATGATTTTCTTTGGTAAACGGTCGGACAGGAATAAGAAAAGTATCAAATTTAGTCAGACCGTTAATACAAAAATCCAAAAAAACCGATGGTTGCCATTACCCCAAAAAACACGATTTTAGGGTTGATATCTGTAATCTGATAAACAGCTTATCTATGTAGTGAATTCATTATTTTTTAAGGACAAATTAAAATCGACTAACAGACATAGGTACCCAACAAATGAGTAACAAAAAATTAAAAATTTTACTGATTGTAGAGCAGTGCAATCCAGACTGGGCCTCTGTACCTTTGGTTGGCTACAATTTTTTTCAGAAGATTAATAATTTAGTTGATGCCACACTCGTTACGCATATTAGAAATAAACCTGCTCTGGTAAAACACCCAGAATACGAAAAAATTATTTACCTTGAGGAAGGCAATTTAAACAAACAATATTATAAAATAGTAGCAAAAATTACGGCCAACGGGCGAGTCAATTGGCCTCTTTATAATGCTTTGAGCTACCCCATTTATGAAGAATTTAATCAGCAAGTATATCAAAAATTTAAATCAAAAATTGTCAACGGAGATTATGACATAGTTCATGCAATTACCCCGATGATGCCGCGCTATCCGTTTAAGATAGTCAGTGTATGCCAAAACACTCCTTTTATGCTAGGCCCAGTCAATGGAGGCATTCCCTTTCCACCAGGCTTTCAAGAAACTGCCAAACAAGAATTTTCTCAATTCAACTTTTTGAGGGCAGTTGGTCGAGCCTTAATTCCAGGTTATGTAGAAACTTACAAAAAAGCTGACAAAATTTTGGCAGGTTCAACATATACCTTAAATATGCTCAAAGATTTGTTTGCGATCGCAGATACAAGAATAGAGCTGTTTTATGAAAATGGGATTGCCCAGGAATTTTTAATGTCTGTCAAACCAGCAAAAGAAGAAGGCGACCCGATAAATTTACTTTTTGTGGGCAGATTAGTGCCTTACAAATGCGCCGATGTTGTCATAGAGTCTATTGGAAAATTAGACCAGGCAATTCAAAGTAAAATCTGCTTAACCATAGTAGGAGACGGATCAGAAAGAAATAACTTGGAAAACCGAGTGAAGGATCTTAATTTAGGGGAAATAGTCAGCTTTGCCGGATGGGTAAATCAACAAGAAACTCTGGATTATTACAGGAAAGCAGATATTTTTTGCTTTCCTTCGATCAGAGAGTTTGGCGGCGCAGTGGTAATGGAAGCTATGGCTTGCGGACTGCCCTGCATAGTTGCCAATAACGGGGGTATTGGTGAATACGTGAATGAAGAAACTGGTTTTAAGATCGAGCCGATTTCTAGAGAGTATCTCACCGAGGAGTTGACAAGTAAAATTAAGCTGTTAGTCGAAGATGATCGGCTGCGGGAAAGTATGTCAACTAAGGCGATCGAAAAAGCCAGAGAATTTGCGTGGGAAAACAAAGCCATAAAAATCGTCGAGATTTACGAAAAAATGCTCGGTGAGAAAAGTGTTAGTGCATCGATATAGTAGAGCGGTATTGTTGAGTTAAAAATGAGAAAGCAGGTACGAAATGAAGGCAAAAATTGGATACTTTATTCCACAATTTCCAGGAAAAACACACATTTTTTGTAACCGTTTAGGGGGGATAGAGCAATCCTAAATGATTATACTCGTTACCAGGAAGAGCCTGGTAACGCATACCCGGAGGAAGGTCGTGCATCAAAGAACTGTGGGGTAGATAGCCAAGTCGTTCCAACTCCATCGGCGCTCAGTTAATCCCGCTCTCTGCGCCGCCGTTGTTCCTAAGCGATGATGAACCCAAATCCAGTTGACATAGCTGACCACCAGCCTCTCGATCACCTTATATAGCGCTCGCAAATCATTCGTAAATTAATTAAGGGTTCGCTCGAGCAGCAGTTCCATTGAGTGTTGGTTCAAA
>NZ_JAUBQW010000023.1:0-59700 GCF_036701485.1 Microcoleus sp. Pol11C3
ATGAGTTTCAGCTTCTAGTCTTATGCACGAGTCTATCTTTTATTAGATAAAGTTATCACCATAAGTTCTGAAGAGCCTTCTCCTTCCTGATCGCCTGAAATTGTCAAAGGTCGGTCATAGGCGTAAAGAACGCGAATAATAGCTAGACAATCTTGGAGATAAAAGAATGGCTGATCGAAGGGGCTAACGCATATTACAAATGGCTTATTTTGAACATGAGTGAGTTTTGAATATGATTTCTGGAATTTCTTAAATTTCTCAGTAACTGCTTGTAATAGTCGAAGCGTAGATAACCTTAAAATATCATCCATTTCGGCTTCTTCGGGTCTGACCTGATCTCTATCCCATTCAGGACGATGACCTTTAGGGTGGTTTGCTGTAGTCGCTTCAGCAATAAATTCGCCATAAGGAGAAGTTAATACAAAATCTGGAGATGAATGAGATAGATTTGCTTTACAGTTAAGCTCTTTAAAAAATGCAAAAAGATACAATTCCCAAAATGATGAATTAAACGTTGTCTGGAACTCCTTGACAAATTTACCATCTCGATCAACAAAACCATCCGCCCAATTTTTCAAGACTTCACTTTCCGGGTCAAAGAATCCTGGTTTAGTGATAAAACGAAAGTTACGATGTTGAAGTTCTTGAGATACGACAGGTGTGAAGAGATCCATAGTTCAAGAATTAGGGTAGTGACTACCAGCTTAGCCCATAGTGCAATATTTTGCGTGGCCTAACACCTCTATTGGAGCAGACGGACAGACCTTAGTCGAGTTGCAAAGGCTGCTTGCAGGCGCTCAACAGAAATCTCGATGCGACGTGGCATATTGCGATCTGTGGGTGGGGTTCAGAAACCGGGTTTCTTCCTAAATCCTGGTGACGATGCCAAAATTATCACAGAAACCCGGTTTCTTGGATTTACTAACTACCCCCAATCCGAGCGACATCGCGAGTAATCGGTAGGGTGCGTCAGGCAAAAACCTGAAAATACGCCCTAAAATCTTGATGTCTGACGCACCCTACAGAGGCTTTAACCATTGTCAGAGATCGCGCGGATTCGTTGAGTCGCATAGTCTCTGTGACCATTGAGGTGGGCGATCGCCTCCCCGCGATTGTACAACGTACCAAATAGGTCGAAAATTCCAAAACCTTGATGTTTTATTTGATACGAAATCGGTTGCCCGGTGGTTACTAAACGCGCCCAATGCTCGCAATTCCAGCCTTGAACACCATAGTTCCATTGCTCGTGAAACGCCGGGACAGAAGCAATTAAATTGGTCAGAATTGCCGATCGATCGAGATAGGGAACTTTCAGGGCATCATGAAAATTATCCCCTAGCTTCTCGATAGCCAAGCGTCCTCGATCTGATGGACTGCCCGATCGCTCCGGCCCCCAACCGATCGCAGACGCATCCGATAGAACAACGCTGTAATGCCAATGCAAAACGCTATCAAACCGTTGCACTAGGCGACCACATCGACTCGATCGCGGTTGCCAACGTTTAAGAATTTCTTCAATGAGCGCATTCTCAGTATTACTAATATTTTGTAACATTGATAGTTTGTAGTTAATAATTGGTAATCGATCGCTCGTGAGGAATAGGTAATTGCTGATTGATAACAGCCATTACCCATTCCTCATGCTAAACGCTAGCTGCCACCAATTCGGGCCACATCGCGAGCGTTTTCTTCAAATGCAGCCGTCAGCGCATCATCACCGCTTAAACCCGATGCGATCGCCCTTTCAATAGCCTGCAACACCCGCTTATAATCCCGCGGCATCACCTTCACAAACACCGGCACCATCTCATCCCACGCAGCCAGAACCTTCGATGCTTTCGCACTTCCAGTCAAATCAACGTGAGTCTGAATTAACTGCCGCAAATCGCTAATCTCCTCAGGATCCTCCAGTTTTTCCAACTCCACCATCGACATATTGCAGCGAGTAGCAAAATCCCCCGCTTCATCCAAAATGTAAGCAACACCGCCACTCATACCCGCTGCAAAATTGCGTCCGGTTGCGCCCAAAACTACAACTTTGCCGCCAGTCATGTACTCGCAACCGTGATCGCCGACACCCTCAACTACCGCATTCACGCCAGAGTTACGCACCCCAAAACGTTCGCCGGCCATCCCTCGGATGAAAACCTCGCCAGCAGTCGCGCCGTAAAGCACTACGTTACCGACAATTACGTTTTCTTCGGCGACAAAGGTAGAAGCTGGCGACGGATACAAGATGATTTTGCCGCCGCTGAGCCCCTTGCCCAAATAGTCGTTAGCTTCGCCTTCGAGCTCCAGGGTGACACCCTTGGGCACGAATGCGCCAAAGCTTTGGCCGGCGCTGCCTTGGAAGTGCAGGTGCACCGTGTCATCCGGCAAACCTTCCCAGTTGCGTTTGGTGATTTCGTTGCCCAGAATTGTGCCGACAACCCGGTTGACATTGGTAATCGGCAGTTTGGCGTGGACTTTTTCGCCGTTTTCGATCGCACCTTTGCACAAATCCAACAACACCGTCATATCCATCGACTTTTCCAACCCGTGATCCTGCGCCATCTGACAATAGCGCCCGACATCCGCCCCAACTTCCGGCTGATACAAGATTTTCGAGAAATCCAAACCCTTAGCCTTCCAATGCGCCACAGCTTGCTGAGGTTCCAAAACATCAGTCCGCCCCACCATTTCATTCAGCGTGCGGAAGCCCAACTGCGCCATAATTTCCCGGACTTCCTGCGCGATGAAAGTCATAAAGTTTACCGTGTGATCCGGGTCGCCGGTAAAGTTTTTCCGCAACAGCGGGTCTTGGGTCGCCACGCCCACCGGGCAAGTGTTCTGGTGGCACACGCGCATCATGATGCAGCCCAATGTCACCAGCGGCGCCGTCGCAAAACCGAATTCCTCAGCACCAAGCAAGGCAGCAATTGCTACATCGCGGCCAGTTTTCATTTGACCGTCAGTTTCCACGACAATCCGGCTGCGGAGATTGTTGAGTACCAAAGTCTGATGAGTTTCCGCCAGTCCCAATTCCCAAGGTAAACCGGCGTGTTTGATCGAAGTTTGCGGCGAAGCGCCGGTTCCGCCGTCGTAGCCGGAAATCAACACGACATCGGCGTGGGCTTTCGCAACCCCGGCCGCGATCGTCCCGACTCCAACTTCCGACACGAGTTTGACGCTAATCCGCGCTTCCCGGTTGGCATTTTTCAAGTCGTGAATCAATTCTGCCAAATCTTCGATCGAATAAATGTCGTGGTGAGGAGGAGGCGAAATCAATCCCACACCCGGAGTCGAGTTCCGCACCTTGGCAATCCACGGGTATACTTTTTTACCCGGCAACTGTCCGCCTTCACCGGGTTTCGCGCCTTGCGCCATCTTGATTTGCAGTTCCCGCGCTTGGGAAAGGTACAAGCTGGTAACGCCGAAACGCCCGGAAGCAACTTGTTTGATCGCGCTGTTTTTCGAGTCGCCGCGATCGTTCGTCCAAGTGTAGCGTTCCGAGTCTTCCCCGCCTTCACCGGTGTTCGATTTGCCACCAATGCGGTTCATGGCGATCGCCAGAGATTCGTGGGCTTCTTGAGAAATCGAACCATAACTCATCGCCCCAGTTTTAAAGCGTTTGAGAATAGATTCGATCGGCTCAACTTCCTCAATCGGTATCGATTCCCGCTGCTTGAATTGCAACAAACCGCGCAAGGTAAAATGCTGCTGGTTTTGTTCATTAACCAGCCCAGAATACTGTTTGAAAAGCGTATAACTGCCCTCGCGCACCGACTTTTGCAGCGCGTGAATTGTCTGCGGACTAAACAAATGCGCCTCGCCTTCTTTCCGCCACTGATATTCGCCGCCGACATCGAGAGTATGTCCGCTGCTGGGGCGATCGGGGAATGCGTGAGTATGGCGCAAAATTGCTTCTTGGGCGAGGACTTCGAGGCCTACGCCTTCAATCCGCGAGGCTGTCCAAGCAAAGTATTTATCGACTACGGATTTGTTTAAGCCGATCGCCTCAAAAATCTGCGCGCCGCGATAACTTTGAATTGTGGAAATCCCAATTTTCGAGGCAACTTTCGTCACACCTTTAGTTGCCGCTTTGACGTAGTTTTTGCAAGCTGTTTTGTACTCGACATTTAGCAGCAATCCTTCGCGAATCGAATCGGCGATCGTCTCAAAGGCCAAATACGGATTAATCGCGCCGCAACCATATCCAATAAGTGTCGCAAAGTGATGCACTTCCCTCGGTTCGCCGGATTCGAGCACGAGTCCCGCCCGCGTGCGCGTACCTTTACGGATCAAGTGGTGGTGCAGGCCTGCAACTGCCAGCAGCGCCGGAATTGGGGCTTTGTCTGGACTGATACCCCGATCGCTCAAAATGATGATATTCACCCCGGAGGCGATCGCGCTGTCTGCTGCTGCAAAAACCTCTTCTAAGGCTTGTTCAAGACCTTTTACCCCGCTTTTGGGGTCAAACAAAATCGGTAGTGTAATCGACCGGAAATTGCCCTCATTTACGTGTTTGAGCTTAGCTAATTCTTCATTGCTGAGAATGGGCGTTTTCAGTTCAATCAAATGACAGCTTTCCGGTTCTGGTTTGAGCAAATTGCGTTCAGCGCCGATCGTAGTTTCGGCAGAAGTTACAATTTCTTCGCGGATAGAATCAATTGGCGGATTGGTAACTTGAGCAAACAACTGCTGGAAGTATTCGTAAAGCAGTTTTGGGCGGTTGGAAAGCACCGCCAGCGGCGTATCCGCACCCATCGCGCCGACAGCTTCCACGCCATCTTTCGCCATCGGTGCTAACAGCAACCGCAGTTCTTCAAAGGTGTAGCCAAAGGCCATTTGCCGCTGGATCAATGTTTCGGGGTCGGATTCTGGCAATGCCGGCGCATCTTTCAGTTTGGCGATTTCGACCATGTGCTGGTCTATCCACTCGCGGTACGGGTGTTCTGTGGCGATTTTGGTCTTAATTTCTTCGTCAGAGACGATGCGGCCTTCCTCGGTATTTACCAGGAACATCCGCCCCGGTTGCAAGCGGCCTTTTGATACAATTCGTTCTGGGGCGATCGGCAAAACTCCCGCTTCCGATGCCATAATTACCAAGTCGTCTTTGGTAACGCAGTAGCGGGAAGGGCGCAAACCGTTGCGATCGAGCACGGCGCCGATCGAAGTACCATCGGTAAAGGCGATCGAAGCTGGGCCGTCCCAAGGTTCCATCAAGCAAGAATGGTATTCATAGAAAGCCTTTTTCTCGTCACTCATCGACTCGTGGGCTGTCCAAGGTTCGGGAATCATCATCATTACAGCGTGCGGCAAAGAACGCCCAGCCAAATACAGCAATTCCAAAGCATTGTCAAAAATCGTCGAGTCGCTGCCTTCGATATTGATTAAATTGGGGATTTTCTTTAAGTCATCGCCGAATAGTTCCGACTCGAACAGCGATTGCCGCGCGTGCATCCAGTTAATGTTGCCGCGCATCGTGTTAATTTCGCCGTTGTGGGCGATGTAGCGGTAAGGGTGCGATCGTTCCCAGCTCGGAAAAGTATTGGTGCTGAAGCGCGAGTGAACCAGGGCTAGAGCGCTTTCCATGTCGGGGTCGTGCAGGTCGGAATAGTAATCGCCGACTTGCACCGGCATTAACATACCCTTGTAGACGATCGTCCGGCAGGAGAGTGTGGAATTATACCAGTATGGGTCTGTGTTAGTCCTGCGAATCGCATTGTGAGCCCGTTTGCGGATGACGTACAGTTTCCGCTCGAAGGCCGCCTCGTCGATACCTGCCGCGCGCCGCAGGAACACTTGCTGCATGAAGGGTTCGCTAGATTTGGCGGTGTCGCCGAGGGACGAGTTGTCCGTGGGCACATCGCGCCAGCCCAGCACTTCCTGGCCTTCTTCTGCCGCGATTTCCTCAAAAATGCGTTTGCCGTTTTCGCGTTCAGTTTGATTTGGCGACGAGTAAATCGCGCCCACACCGTACTCGCCGGCTTCGGGAAGTTCGATGTTTAGGGCCGCAGTTACTTTCTTGAGAAACTTGTGGGGCACCTGCATCAAAATGCCCGCCCCGTCTCCGGTGTTGGGTTCGCAGCCGCACGCGCCCCGGTGGTCGAGGTTCAGCAGGATTGTCAGTGCCTGCTCGACAATTTCGTGGGATTTGTTACCCTTCATGTGTACAATAAATCCGACTCCGCAAGCGTCGTGCTCGAACTGCGGATCGTACAGGCCTTGTTTTTGTGGCAGTCCGTTGCTGTTCATTTTGATGTTTTCCTAAAAGTGACGAAAAAATTGCGATCGACAGAGTACCGAGCTTTTTATTGTACCTAATCTGTATTTTCTAATCATGTCTGCTTATAAGTTTTAAGCTTAAGAAAATTGTTATATCTCTGCAGTCATGAGTCATTAGCCATTAGCGATTAGTCATTAGTCAGAAGAAAAGTTCTCTCCCTGTCCGTCTCTGTGCCCCTGTCCCCCTCTCTTCCCGTCTCTCACTCCCGCTTCTCCCCTTTCCCCGTTAAGGTTCTTTAAAGCACAAGCCTTTGACAATGAAGATTTGATGTAGATTTGGGCAATCCCGAATACCGGCTGACAACCGCTGTGGTGATTTTGCTATGGTTGTTAAAGCAACTCGATCGAGCAGAGCAGACAAAAGTGCAAAACTCTACAGTCCGCTAACTGGTTCGTGCGATCGGACTTCGGTTTTAAGGATAAATTAGCTAATATCCAAACCCAACGTCGTTTACCAAGGGATTCAGCAAGCAATCCTCAAGGAGTGAAAATCATGGTACAGATTCAAGAAATTTCTCAAGTATCTACTCTGCACGCACCTGCTGCACCCAACGGAATTGCCGCTACAGAATTGCGGCCTTGGGGTTCATTTACTACTCTAGAAGAAGGCCCAGGATATAAAATTAAGCGGATCGAAGTTAAGTCCGGACACCGCCTCAGCCTGCAAATGCACCACCACCGCAGCGAACACTGGATCGTAGTTTCTGGTACTGCAAAAGTTACTTGCGGCGAGACAGAAATTGTTCTGTTTACAAATCAGTCTACCTACGTTCCTCAGTGCACTTCTCACCGCCTGGAAAATCCGGGAGTTATCCCCCTGGTTTTAATTGAGGTGCAGAATGGCGAATATCTCGGAGAAGATGATATTATCCGCTTTCAAGACGATTATGCTCGTAATGAAAAGGCTAAGTAACTCAAGTTGCTAAAAATATAGGGGTAAGGTGCGCGGCCCGGCGCACTTTACATTCTCCGGGTAAGGTGCAGGGCTAGGCGCACTCTACATTCTCAAAACTCTACACTACTCCCAAATTACCAATTACCAATTACCAATTACCCATAATGATTCATCTGAGCAAAACAGCAGCGATAGAAGTAACGCGCCTCAAGTCGAAGTATCCCAACCCCAATGCTTTATTTCGTCTGGGCGTGGAATCGAGCGGCTGCTCCGGTTTGTCTTATACAATGGCATTTGACGATGCGCCAGCCCCAGAAGACGCTGTATGCGAGTCGGAGGGAATTTCCGTTGCGATCGACCCCCAGCACTTAAAATATCTCAATGAGCTCACCTTGGATTATTCAGAAGACTTGATGGGCGGAGGTTTCCGATTTCACAATCCCAATGCCGCCCAAAGCTGTAGCTGCGGCAACTCCTTTTCTGCTAAGGAATAATCCATATGATGACCCTCAAAGACTTAGAAAAAGTCCAAAAAACCTTCCAAGAAGCTGGTCAAGACTACCAAGTTGAACTTGAAAGCGGGAAGATTATCATTGTGGGGCCGTCAGATATTGTATCTAGTGAAATTGGCATTCGCTTGAGTGCGTTTCTTTTCGTTTGGGTGAATCCCCGCCGTTTGGGTCGAGTTTTTGACTCCGCAGGCGGCTTTATTTTACCTGATGCTAACCTCACAGCACCTGATGTTTATTTTGTCCGAGCCGCACGTCTCAGGCAAAGTCCCCGTTATTTTGGAGAATTAGTCCCAGACTTGGTAGTAGAAATTAAATCACAGAGCGATCGTATTAAACCGCTAGAAAAAAAGATTAAGAATTTTATAGAACTCGGAGCGCAAGTAGGAATTTTGATCGATCCGGATGAAGAAACTGTAACAGTTTATCGTCAGGAAGGTGAACCGCTTGTGTTGGGAAATGAAGATATTTTGACAGTAGCCGAACTTTTTCCTGGTTGGGAATTGCCAATTTCCCAACTGTGGCCGCCAATTTTTACAGAAGCAGAAACTCAAGCATAATTTCGCATTTTAATACAATTAGTTAGAACGAACCGCGAAGACGCAAAGGACACAAAGGAAGAGAAGAGTAAGATTTTATAATTGATGGGAGGATTGGTAGATATACGTTGTCATTGCTTACTCTTGAAAGTTAGCGTAGCGCTCTCTTATCAAAGCAATCGCAGCATCGGGTAATTGCAGCAGCAAATATGTAAAATTTTAAAAATGGTAAAAGAATCAGAAAAATCCCAAGATTGGTATAGCGAATACATCGCTACCTACACTTCCGAACAGCGAAAAAACTGGTACAGCGAAATCGCAGATGCTTATAACAAAACAAGACCGCGCTATCCTCAACAACTAATTAATCGCGTTGTCGAATTAGCTGAACTTCCTGCGGGTACAAACATTCTTGAAATCGGATGTGGCCCGGGAATTCCCACTATTCCGTTTGCTGAATTCGGCTTTTCAATGCTTTGTCTCGAACCCAGCCAAGAAGCTTGTCAGCTAGCACGACAAAACTGTGCAGCTTATCCATCTGTAGAGATTCAAAATCTCACATTTGAAGAGTGGGAATTAGAGACTGAGAAATTCAATGCTGTGCTGGCAGCGACTTCTTTTCACTGGGTGTCGCCGGAGATTCGGTATCAAAAAACGGCGGCTGCATTAAAAAATAAAGGTTCTTTGATTTTGCTGTGGAATGCGGGAGTTTTGCCGCCGGATGAAGTTTACCGAGTTTTGGATGAGGTTTATCAAATTAAAGCTCCGTCTCTAGCAGAATATCATGCCAAAGAAAGAGGAAATCAAGAAGAAAGTATCAATGTATTCGGACAATATGTTATTGACTCTGGGCTGTTCGAGGGTTTGATTTACGAACAGTTAGTGTGTGAAATTACCTACAGCATAGAAGATTATCTGGCACTTTTGAAAACTTACTCAGTCTACATAGCGCTCGATGATGAAAATAGAAATTATTTGTTGGCAAATTTGCGGGAAGTCCTAGAAAAGAACTGCGGAAATAGCATCCAAGCTTCCTATCTTTCAGCTTTTCACGTAGCCCAAAAAATCTAGCGCTTTTTCTCTTCTCTTCCTTCGTGACAAGAGCGCTTACGCGCCGCTTTGCTAACGCACCTCGAAGCGGTTCGTTTTAAAAAAACTCATTTACAAATCCTGCCCAAGTTGCTATGTACAATTAACTGGTTCAATGATATATAGCCTTTCTCAAAAAGGTGAGGTATGAATTTTGACCTGGAAAGCTTGACAATACAGGGTTTCTGCATACCTCATTAATCTGAGAACCGCTATAATCCAGAATTAATCGAGATTTTAAAATTATTTAATTAATCAAACCAATAAATTGCAAATTATGCCTCGGTATAATATTTTGTAGTTTTAACGCGATCGCCCCAAGTATAGCCTAAATTGTCCCAGATGCCACGCTGCCCGTCAATTCTGCCGTTATTCTCAACGGCAATAATATAGCAATCCTCGCATCAGTTTCAATAACTGGTTAACTGGTTCCCAGGAAGAGCCTGGAAACCGATGTCACTCTTGCTCTGCCTCGGCCCAGACTATGGAGGCTCTGCCTCCGGATCTGCGTTACCAGGCTCTTCCTGGTAACGAGTATAATCATTTAGGATTGCTATAAGTCCCGAGAGTTTCAAAGCACGGATTTGATTTCGGTCACTCTGTGGCGTAGCATGGTTAGGGGTGAAAAATTATGGGTTTTGTTGCTTGCGATCGATCAAACTTGAAACCGCAACTTTTAACCCGCAAATCCGTCCAGCAGTTAGGATTGCCGGAATCAAAGCAACGAGCTATGGAGACAACTTAACAGATGTGCTGTTGCCCACAGGCCGCAAAGCTTTCATCACTGCATACTGTTTGATATCCTGCCTCAACCTGTCTTAATTTCCCGTGCTGAAGCCATGCGCTCGACCGTAAAGTCCTCCGCTCCCACAAACGAAAGGGGCCCATCTCCCAACTGGGAAGAATTGACCCAAAAAGCACCAGAACCTACCCAGTTGGACAACATTAAAGCCCAACTGGATTTAGTGCTGTTAGCCCTAGAAGCACTGGCAGAAATTGGGTCAGAGGCGATGCTCAAGGTAGCAGCCGAACTGAATTTAGAGCCAATGGTAGCCGATCGGGTAGCTTTGTGGCGGCTGCGCCAATCTAACCCGCTGCGGAAAGGCCACGGAGGGCGCAAAAAACTTGATGTGGAGGAAGCTCGATCGCTCGTTTTGATAAGCTGTCATTTGGCCTGTCAGCACCAAGCTTTAATCCGCCGCGCTGTTGCTTTGCTCGAACAAATGGCAGAGCAAAACCGCGAACCTCACACAATCGCTTTGCTGGGAGATTATATTGACAGGTTCAGCAACACTTATGGCTCGCGCATGGAAGATGCAGAAAATTTATCTGCCCGAGAGTTGACTGATTTGGCTCTCAAACTCCTGATCGATTTGCTGTTTTACAGCAGTCCCGGCGGCCACCGCCGCCTCTGGCTGGCTCTTCTAGACCGTGCTAAAAATTAAACAACACTCAAAATTCAGCAGCTAACAGTCAGCAGCTAACAGTCAACAGCCAACAGCCAACAGTCAACAGTCAACAGTCAACAGTCAACTGACTTCCTGCTATGGTTCTCAAACGGTACACGCCCCCCACTTGCACGCTGGAAATTACAGCCAAAAGTTCGCCTCTATCTCGCTGGGCGGGCCAACCGGTGTTTAAATCTTTAAGTTTCGAGCTGCGACTCGACGACCCCAGGCTGCCAGATACCCAACACATTACTCTTAGGGGCGATCGAATTCAACTCGAAACCCTCCACGAAGCTGTTAGCACCTACGTCCAAAACTTGCTCGGCGAATCCCGCGAGTGGGAAAGCAACCTCAACTCTCAAACAGACCGTATCCCTGCGGGCCCAGACTCGCCAGAAGTCGCGCGTAACGCCGTTATATTCGATCGCTCCGTCAACACTTCCGAACTAGCAACTTCCAACCCCTACTCTCTCCCAACCTCCGCCGCTTCCTACCTTCCGGTTCCCCCCCGCTTAGAACCCCGCGGCTTGCTCGCCCACAACTTGTTTTTAGGCTCTTTGAGCGCCGCAGAATCCGGGCCAGTAGTTCCCTTGAGCACCCTGCAACTGTTTGACTTGGCCACAGCACTAGATAACTGCGCCGCCGAAGTGATGGCGCTTCCCAACCTCAACCGTGAGTCCCGACAACCGCTGTCCTCACCCTGGCTCAAAGTAGCAGCAATGCTCGTCGCCAGCGCGGGCCTGACGACAGGAATTATCAAAATGCTCCATCGATCCGCCACCTCCCCCCAAATCGCCACAGCCCCCGCCCCCGCGCCCGCTCAAGGAAACCCCCAGCTAGCTGCAGGCGTTTCCCCCAGTCCAGTTCCCGCCCTACCCACACCCCCAGCACCAACACCAGCAGCGACACCCGGTTTACCGCCCCTGCCGCCCCCGCCCATCAACACCGCCACCTCCCCCAGCCCCAGCTTGCCCCCCATCGCCCTCGCCCCAACTCCCCCCACCAACAAACCCAGCCCCATCCAACAGCCACCCCTGCTATTTCCCGCCAATGGCAGCGCACCCAGCGCCCCACAGAGCGCCCCAGATTTCCCTCAAGGGCAAACAATCACTATTCCCGCCCCCGAAGAACCGCCCCAAGGCCGCCCCCAAGCACCCGCACCAGTACCTTACCTGCTGCCCCCATTACCGCCCAGACTAGCTCCCGCCGTGCCGCCCCCCCTGCCGCCCTCTCTGTCTGCTTCCCGATTTCCCGTTCCCGCGCCGCAACCCTTCCCCCGCCGCATCGAGCCGATTCTCCCCCCCGCCAGTACCGAACTCCCAGCTCTTGAGGACGCTCAACCCCCAGCCGAGTCCGAGGACAACAACCAGGCTGCGGCAAGCAAAAAAAACCGCACTTTATTTGATACAATTCCTCAAGTTTCAGAAGCTAGAACTTACTTTGAGGAACGCTGGAAGCCTCCAGAAGGAATGGAACAAACTTTGGAATACAGCGTGCTGATCGATGAAAATGGATCAATTCAAAGTATTGTGCCGATGGGAAAAGCAGCAGCAGATTATATCGAGAAAACTAATATGCCATTAGCCGGCGAGCCGTTTGTTTCTGCGGTTTCTGATGGAAAAAACCCTAAAATCCGAGTTGTTTTGAGACCCAACGGTAGAGTACAAACCTTTTTGGAAGAGAGTAATTGAACGCTCTCCCACACATTGTTGAGATAGAAAATCCGGTTAATTGCTAATGTTAAACAAGTTCAAAAAAAATCAATTTTTAACGGCAGCAGCAGCAGCAGCCAGCCTATTGACAGTTGCTCCAGTTTGTGCTGCTAATATCTCTTTACCCATGGGGGGAGAGTCACCAATAAACAATAGTTTAGTCCAAAATACGGGCGCAAACGAATCTTTTCAAGAAGGCTTAAATCTCGCAGCACAACAAGATAGGGCAGGTGCAGAAGCAGCCTTTCGTAGAGTCATTCAAATAGACCCCAATTTTGCCGAAGCTTACGCTAATTTGGGCAGCATTCTAGCCAATCAAAACAAATTAGCAGAAGCAATTACCAATTTAGAAACGGCAATTCGCCTCAAGCCTAACATCCCAGAATTTTATTATATGAAAAGCCAAGTCCTGTACGCACAAAATAAAATGTCAGAGGCAGTAGAGTCGGTAAAAAAAGCCAGGGATTTATTTAGAAAGCAAGGCAAAACTCAAGAAGCAAATTCGCTAGAACAAGTTATAAAAAACCTGAGTAGATAACTCAGGTTTGGTACGCAGTGTACATCAAACCCTAATTTACGACTTCCCATAAAAATCTAATAGTGCAGTAACGAAAGTTGCTCACCCTCGTCAAGTGGTGGGCATTGCACACCTTACAAACTACAAACTCACCCTCGTCAACCGGTGCAGCTTCTTTCTATCTCTTCAATCCGTTAAATCCAGTACACTGCGACGGAAGCCGAACTTCCTTCTATATCACTTCTGTTTTTTTCTATCCCAAACTTCTCCAATCCAATAAAAAACTAAAATCCCGCCAAAACTAAACAAAAAATCTTCAATACTAGCAGTACGATTTGGTAAAATCGCTTGCAGCATTTCTTCCGCCGCAGTGAACATGGTAAAAATTGCGGGTCCGAAAGGAATTGGATAATTAAACACACTCATCATTTTTTTGCCAGTTGCTCTATGGCATAGAAAAGATGCTATTCCGTACAAAATAAAATGTCCGAGTTTGTCATAAGGCGGATGAGCGAGAGGAAAGTTGACTAAGAGGCCCGTATCTGCTAAAAGCATGATACTGAGAAGAATTAAAAAGTACACAAAACCAGCAACAATCCAGAATGTTTTTGATAACTTCATCTTGTTTTTTGCCCATACCAACTAGACATAAACCACGTCTGTGCAACGCGAAACTAATATCAAATCTGGTTAATTGCGTATTGTATTTGTAGGCGTCTGCCTACCCGTAGCAGCTCAAATTTAATTTGTTCTCACTGTCAAAACTTGCGGAGGCGACGCATCGGGCGGATAAATAAAATCCACTTCTACAAGTCGCTTTTCTCCCGATTTCATCTCTAATTTTACCAAAGGTTCCCCCTGCTGTCCCCGCCGCTGGACTAAATGCACGTAGCGAGTTTGAGGCACTTTATTGTCATCATTATAGCGCACTCTGACCGTCCCCCTAAAAAAAGTTTGAGGTGCCGGAGGTTCTAAAAAACTAAGTCCTCCGGCAGCTAATTTGTCTGTCTTAATAGGAGTTTGAATCGCGACAGTTACAGTTTGATTTTTGCTGGTAGAATTGTACAGCGGCAAGCTGAGATTGTATTCAATTCCGTAATTGCCGTGGGCGCGGTATGCTGTATCTGGGTAGCGGACTAGCATTCTCGCACTTTGCACTTGATTTGTGCCCAGCATTCCGCGCGGGAGACTGCTTAATGCGTAGGAAAATGCTGTTCCGGGTTGGGGAATTGTTAGGTTTGATGTGGCGGGGTTGTCGGAGAGAAGTGCTCGCCATTCTGAACCTAATGCTACACCGGCAACTCGGCCGTAAATTATTTGACCTTCGGTGATTTCGGGCGGTGTGGGAGTTCGATCGCGCGGCCCGGCTATATTACCATTGTCTAATAAGTTTTGCCATTCTGCTAAGTTGGGCGATCGCTCGTTTCCCTGTGCGTCAACTCGGGCAAACATCGCCAGACTGGCAACATAGACTATACCATCGCTGCGTAACCGCATCAAGGTCGATCGACCGTTAAGCGGCGGTACCAATCCCCGCACCGGTATCGGATGATTCATCAACAGTTCGCTTTTTCCCGGTGGAATAATTAACTGAGGTGGAAAGTCTGACTGTCTCCTTCCTCTGAGAATATCATTCACAGCGCGGCTTCCCGGCCCTGCGTAAATATTACTGTTTGAATTATCGACTTGCGGCGGCAATTCAATAAAAGGTGCATCGGGTTGACTGAGATAACTCGCCGCTTGCAATATATCTAATGTTACAGGTTTATTGCCCGGATTGTAAACAATTACTCCTTGATACAATGTTCGCAAATCTTCCGGCGAAGGTGCGCGGGCTATGTGGTGGGCAAAGATGTCGAAACGTCCTTGAAACGGAAAGTTTAAATGTGCCGCCGGAAATCTTTTCCCATCCGGGGGAAATGTCGAAAGCAAAATTCCTTCTTGCAGCACTAATTCTGGACTGTTGCTGTTAAATACTGGTACGTTGTCTAACTGTCCGGGGAGAGGTCGCACTTCTTGGATTTGAACTATTTCTTGAGGTGTGGGAGGGGTTTTTGCTAAGGGGATGATTGATAAAATTGGCAGCATTTTTTGATATTTTGCATTTTTGAGATGAGTTTTTTTTACCGCAGAGGGCGCAGAGGGCGCAGAGGAAGATAGGGAAGAGAAGAGCAGGTAAATATTCGCGTTAGGGCGGGTTGTGTACGGAGATTTTGCCTACCAGTCGTAAGCTGTTGTGGCATTGAAATTGTCTGTCACAAAAAATTCAAGTTTTGTGGGGTGGGCGTCCCGCCCGCCCTGAAGATACAATTTAAATGCGCGACTGCTTAGCCGATATTGTGGTTTTTACCGCGCCCACTGTTGTAATATGTAATTGTAAAATTTTGCCGTGTCAACTTTATCCATTGCTTGAATTTTTCGCCCTCCTATTTTAACTTTGGTGCGTCCTTGGCTGATGCCTTCGGTAATAATTTCTGTTTCCCATTCTCGCAGTTGGTAAAATTCGGGATGCGCTAAATAAGCGGTTGCCAAAATGTCCCAAAAATAGTAATCTTGAGATATTGCTAGGGCATAACACTGTCCTGCTAAGTCGGAAATTGGATATTTGCGCTGTTTTGCTAAGAGATTGGAAAATTCTACAGTCAGCGGTACATTATTAGTGATATCTAAAGGACACATGACAACGGGAATTTGGGTTTGCCAAATTCTCTCGATTGCTATCGGGTCCCAGTAAGCATTCCATTCCGCCGACATATCTTGTCCGGGTTCCATATCTTTGCTAACATTGCCGATAACATTGAGGGCGCCTCCCATCCAGACAATTTCTTGAATTTTGCTTTCAATTTCTGGCGCGATATCTAAAGCTTGCGCTACTGTTGTTAACGGCCCCGTTACCATTAATGTGACTGGTACGGCTGCGTCTTGCAAAACTCGCACCATAAAGTTTTGTGCGGGTTCTGATATTAACGGCGTGTCAATGGTTCCTTTTTCATTTAGAATGGGAAGTCGATCGACTGCAAAGGAATCTCGCCTAAATAACACCGGAAATGGGTTGAGTCCCCGCACCGTACTCGCCGCCACCGGAACTTCTGAACGCCCCATCAAATCAAGGATTTTGCGCGTTGCACTCACCGCCGGTTGAATGTAGCAGTCCGCAGGAGTTACAATTACTCCCAGAGTTTCGACTTCCTCCATTGTCATTAGCAACACGACAGAGAGATAGTCGTCAACTGCACCGTCGTGATCCATTAGTACGAGTTTTTTGGACATTTTGCTTCCCGGTGACTGAATTACTGTAAACTACAAATATTAATTTTTTTGTTCGAGAATCACAACTGCCTCAACTATATGAATACAGTATCACCTTACGGCTCTTGGAAATCACCTATTTCTTCCGATTTAATTGTTTCTGGAACTATCGGACTCGGACAAATTACTATTGACGGCGATGATATTTATTGGGCTGAGGGAAGACCTTCGGAAGCGGGGAGAAGCGTCCTCGTGCGGCGCACTCCTGACGGTACAATCAACGACGTGACACCGCCTCCTTTTAATGTTCGCACTCGCGTTAACGAATACGGCGGCGCTGCTTTTGCAGTTGCTGGCAGTGTTGTCTATTTTTCTCATTTTGCCGACCAACGTATTTATACTCAAACATTAAATTCTCAACCAGAACCTCTGACACCTACTGCTAATTCTCGCTATGCAGATGCGATAGTTGACAAGCACAGAAATCGCCTGATTTGTGTGCGCGAGGATCATGCAGGTGAGGGCGAACCTGTCAATACTATTGTTAGCATTAATTTAGATAACGGCGAAGATATTCAAATCTTAACTCAGGGAAATGATTTTTATGCTTCCCCTCGTTTAAGTCCAGACGGTTCTCTACTTTCCTGGATTTGTTGGAACCATCCAAATATGCCGTGGGATGGCACAGAATTGTGGGTAGCAGAAATTAATGCTGACGGTTCTTTAGGTGAACAATACTTAGTTGCTGGCGGGATTGAGGAGTCTATTTTTCAACCGGAATGGTCGCCCGATGGAGTTTTGTATTTTGTTTCTGACAAGTCTAACTGGTGGAATTTCTATAGAACCGTCAATCCCCGCTTGCCGAGGGAACAGCAAGAGGTTGAACCTCTGTGCGGAATGGCGGCTGAATTCGGACTCCCCCAGTGGGTTTTTGGAATGTCTACTTATGCCGTTGTCTCGGAAAGCAAAATTATTTGCACCTACACTCAGCAAGGCCTGTGGTATTTAGCGAGTCTTGATTTAACGACAAAGCAGTTGACAACAATTGAAACGCCTTACACTGATATTTCGTCGGTAAAAGCGCGGGGAGAAACAGTTGTTTTTCTGGCAAGTTCGCCGACTGAATCTACTGCTATTGTACAACTGGATTTAGCAACAAGCCAACTAGAAATCTTGCGTAAATCAAGCAATTTAAGCGTCAATCCGGGTTATCTTTCTGTACCGGAACCGATTGAATTCCCCACGGAAAACAATTTGACTGCTTTCGGTTTCTTCTATCCTCCTAAAAATCAAGATTTCACAGCGCCTGCAGGTGAAAAACCGCCGCTTGTTGTTAAAAGTCACGGCGGCCCAACTGCTGCTACTTCTAGTAGCATGAATTTGAAAATTCAATATTGGACGAGTCGCGGTTTTGCCGTGCTCGATGTTAATTACGGCGGTAGCACTGGTTACGGCCGAGAATACAGAAAAAGACTCCAAGATAGTTGGGGAATTGTCGATGTTGACGACTGCGCTAACGGTGCTAAATATTTAGCTCAAAAAGGTTTAGTTGATGGCGAAAGAATGGCGATCGCCGGAGGCAGTGCAGGGGGGTACACTACTCTGTGCGCTCTTACTTTCCGCGATGTGTTTAAGGCTGGTGCGAGCTATTATGGAGTTAGCGATTTGGAAGCTTTGGCAACGGATACTCACAAATTTGAAGCGCGCTATTTGGATGGATTAATCGGGCCTTATCCTGAAAGGAAAGATTTGTATGTAGCTCGTTCGCCGATTCATTCCGCCGAACATTTATCTTGTCCCGTTATCTTTTTTCAAGGATTAGAAGATAAAGTGGTTCCGCCTAATCAAGCGGAAATGATGGTAGAGATATTGAAAGCTAAAGGTTTGCCGGTTGCTTATGTTGCTTATGAAGGGGAACAGCACGGTTTTCGCCGCGCTGAAAATATTAAAAGAACTCTTGACGGCGAATTCTATTTCTATTCCCGGGTGTTTAAGTTTGAGTTAGCTGAACCTGTGGAGGAAGTGGTGATTTACAATCTTTAGAAAACATTAAGTTTGCAGTGGCTCGGTATTCCCTAAAACGCACCTGCAAACTTTATCATAATTCGCAAGTTTTTAATGTGATTTACTTCACAATTTTTGCTGTTTACTATCACAATTTTTGCTGTTTATTGTCACACTTTTAAAGGCAATACAGCTTACACTTTTATAGTGCGATCGCCTTTTGTTAATGCAGAAACGTCCGATCGCGCGATCGTCGAATTCAGACTTAATCGCTATGCTAACTCCTATCCACCTGATTCCATCTGCTTTGGCCGAGCTGTTTGCCGAAGTGAATCATAATGGCTACATTACTCTAGCCGATAGGTACGGTTTGATGGCTGCTATTTTTGACGAAAATTTGACGGAGGAAGACAAACGCTCGATCGATCGGCTGCTGCGCTCTGTGTGCCGGGGAAAGATAAAATTAGTTAACGAACTGTCTATGATCAGATAAGTGCCGATAATTTTCCTTAAGAGTAATTTTAAACATCTCAATAATCAAAAAAAAGTCCCAATTGTATCGTAATTGGGACTTCGAGGGAGGAAACTATTGTTATTTTTTGATCGATATAGCAATCCTAAATCATTTGTGTAATTCTTATAGGGGCAAACCCCCGCGGTTGCCTCCATGAGGCTGGGGTAGGCACTCTTAGCACTACCCCTACTCATTTAGGATTGCTATATAGAACTTACGCAAAAAAAGGTTGGGCGCGCGAATTATAGTCGTAGGTTGCGCCGCACCTTACATAATTAGATTCTGCCCCAACGAGTGAACAAGTTTAACGTGCAGGTATAGTTGTCGCCAACTGTAACTTGCTCAAACTTTCTTCAGGCTGAAAATCCATCTGATAGCTGAGTGCCGAAGGAATCCCGAGTACGCAGCACGGAAAATTATTGCCTAGTTGCCTAACCAGCCGATGGTTGCCAGAACCACAGCCCAAAAACAGTAAATTTGCTGATTCTAATTCAACCACATTTCTCAGTTCTGTCGCCACCCCTCCGATGCGTAAATGAGCTTTGAATAAACCGCGCCATTCCTCAGCCAAACAGCGCGCTTGCCACAGCAACTTATCTGCTACCTCGTACTCATTATTTTGACCATAAATTGCTTGTAAATAATGCGGATCTATCCAATTTTTTTGCTGGGATACCGATGGGATTTCGGTTGGTAAAGCGAGCGCAGGTACTGCACAATGAAGGGCGAATGTTTCTTCTAACTCCGACACTTTTTGCTGTGCAGCCAAGGCATTCGCTACAGCCAATTTGCAAGTATCTTCGCGGTAACTTTTTTGCGATTCGTCGATCACGTAGACAACTTGAACCGTGACTTCTTTAGTTGTTACTAAACGAGTTTGATGCGCCATCCAAAGGGTAATGTCCAGAGCTGTTTGACTTTTGGGAGAACTGTTGTAACCGACAATAAAATTGATACTTTTTGCCGGTTTTGTAACTTTTGATTTCTTAGAACCTTGCACTTGTGGCTCCGGCAGCAACACCATTTCTTCTGCTAAATTTTGATATCCCAATGCACTTTCAAAACGCGCTAACATTGTTTTGAGCTTCACAGGCTTGACCTCTCTTAAGTGAATTGTTTGGTCTGTCCGTCGGGCGTTATTCGTCTTGAGTAAAGTAGCGATCGAGAAAATTCAAAGCATAATTGCGGAGTTCGTAATAGTCCTTCGATTCCCGCAACTCCTGGCGATCGCGCGGGCGCGCAAACGGCACTGACAAAACTTCACCTATCGTCGCAGCCGGGCCGTTTGTCATCAGCACAATGCGATCGGACATATAGATAGCTTCATCCACATCGTGAGTAATCATCATTGCAGCTTGTCTGTGATTTTCCCAGATATCCAGCACCTGTTTCTGCAACTTGCCGCGAGTCAGAGCATCCAGCGCTCCGAACGGTTCGTCCATTAATAACATTTTCGGTCGAATCGCCAAAGCTCGCGCAATCCCAACCCGCTGTTTCATGCCCCCTGAAATCTCGTCTGGATATTTATCGGCTGCCGATGTTAAGTTTACCATTGCTAGGTGTTCGTTGACAAGACTAATCTTCTCAGAACGGCTAAGACTTTGCAAAACTTCATCAACTGCCAGCCGAATATTTTCCCGCACCGTCAGCCAAGGCAGCAATCCGTAGTGCTGGAATACCATCATGCGATCGGCTCCGGGTTTGCGAATTTCTTTTCCTTCCAGTGTCACCATTCCCCCGCTCTGTTTTTCCAAACCAGCCACTATTTTGAGCAGCGTTGATTTGCCACAGCCAGAGTGACCGATTACCGAAATAAATTCGTTTTCTCCAATACTTAAATTGATATTTTCCAAGACGCTAAATTCTGTACCGTCACCATTTTTGTATGATTTGAACAAATTCTCTATTTCCAGAAATAGACTATCGCTGTTGCCGGAATTTTTGGTACTGGTAGAAGTAGAAGTGTATTGACTCACGGTATTCTCCTAAAAAGTAGTAAAGTGTTAATTGACTTTTATTGCTATTGCCTAAGTCCTAAAATTTGGCAGTCGGGTGGGAGCATCTCAATGAAAGCAGCCAAGCTAGAAATTGGAGTTGTGAGGCAGGAGGAAGGAGGCAGAAGAAGTATTTTTACAAATATGAGATGCTCCCAGTCGGTTTCAACCGACTTTAGCTATTAGCCAGGGAATTCATTCCCTGGCGGGACATTAGGAAAAGCGAAACATCTCAAACATTAAGACTGAAAAAAAGACTGAGGGCGGTTGGCTCGAATTTCAAAACTATTCAAATAACCCACCGGATCGCTAGGATCGAATGCCTTTTTATCAATGAAAAGTTCCGCAGGTTCCACTTGGTAATCCTCCTGGGGACAATCGATCGCCATTTCGGCAACAATCTTGCGGTAAAGGTCGGTTCTCCAAGCTTTTTTAGCTAATTCCTCAGCATTTTTTGGCACTTCTTTAATCTGTCCCCAGCGAGCGGCTTGAGTCATCAACCACAAACTCTGAGACTGCCACATAAATGTTGAATGATTTCCCGGTATTTGAGGCAAATTCTTAGGAATATCATAGAAAATAGTTGCATCTTCCGATTGTATGGTGCGGTCTTTTCCGTCAAACCCTCCATAGTTGTAGTCGCCAACTATTGCGGGTCGCGTAAATTTGTCGATCGCCCCTTTTTTCGGTTTCGCCCCCGTAAACGATCGCTCAGTCAGCAGCGCCGATATTTCACTGCGATTTTCCGGCTTGCTGCAATACTGACAAGCTTCCACCATTGCCTTAACCAGCGAGTAATAAGTCTTCGGATTTTCCTCAATGAATGATTGCATTACTCCCAAAAGGCGATCGGGATGTCCCAGCCAAACTTCCTTCCCTTGCACGAAGGTAAAACCCACTCCCAAATTGCCTTGAATTGCCCGCGTATTCCAAGGTTCGGCCACCATGTAAGCCTGCATGGCGCCAATCCTGATGTTCGTTACCATCTGCGGCGGCGGCACAATAATTACCCGAAATTCTTTGAAAGGATCGACACCGGCAGCCGCCGATATGTAGCGGACAAAGTATTCGTAAATCGCAGAACTCAGAACCACTGCCCAAACCCTGTTTTCCGCTGGCTGACGGTCAAAAAAGGCTCGAAATTGTTTGCCAAATTCTTCCAAATTGCCGTTGTATTCGTGCCACGGGCGTAAACCGAAATCCCACATAGCTTTGTTCATCGTCATGGCGTTGCCGTGGCGGTGAATTGTCATGGCGGCGCACAGGGGTGCGTGCCGCGCTCCTTCGGCGCCAATTCGGGCGTTTGTGACGGCGCCGGATACGACTGGGGAGGCGTCGAGGCGGCCGAAAATCACGCCGTCGCGGGAGGTTGCCCAGCTTGCTTCGCGGTTGAGTTTGACGTTTAAACCGTATTTGCGGAAAAATCCTTTTTTCCAGGCGATCGCAAATGGTGCACAATCGTTAACCGGCACGTATCCTACGGTTAAATTTGGTTTTTCTAAGGTGCGGGAATCGACGATCGGCTTTACGGCTGAGGCTTCTTCTGTGAGTCCTTTTGCCGATCGATCCGCGCTAATTGCACAACCAGATAAAGCCATTCCCGCCGCCGCCGCTCCCATTCCTTGCAAAAACTCTCGGCGGTTCCATTCATTGGAAAACTTGTCACTCATATTTAATTTGACTAATGACTGTTAACTGTTGACTGTTGACGGTTAACTGTTGACTGTTGACTGTTGACAACAGACAACTGCTTTGCTAACAACTGCCAACTGACTAATAACTAATGATTAATGAGTGATCGATGCGTTACCAATTCCTGAACTTTGTCAACTGCAGCGTCGAGCAACAATCCAGTTATGCCAATTACAAACACTGCTAAAAATACCGAGCTCAGATTCAAACGGCTCCACTCATCCCACACAAAAAAGCCAATTCCCACACCGCCTGTCAGCATTTCCACCGCCACAATCACCAGCCAAGCAATCCCCAAACTAATCCGTAAACCTGTAAAAATGTATGGCAAACTTGCAGGCCAAATTATCTTGGTAATCCGCCTCCAGCGCGGCATTTCCAACACTCGCGCCACATCCAGATAATCCTTGGAAACGCTAGCAACTCCCAAAGCTGTGTTGATAATTGTCGGCCACAAAGACGTGATGAATATGACAAAAATTGCCGAGGGCTCTGCTAAATTAAAAATCGATAAAGCTATCGGCAGCCAAGCTAGCGGCGACACTGGTTTGAAGATTTGAATCAGCGGATTGAGCGCCATCATTGCCGGTTTCGACATCCCGATCAGAAATCCCACGGGAATCGCAACTGCTGCACCCAGGAAAAATCCCACCAACACCCGCCGCAAACTCGCTAGCAGCAGCCAGCCAATGCCTAAATCTCCAGGCCCGCGCTGATAAAATGGATGCAATATGTAATCTAAATTAGCTATTAACGCCTGATACGGAGTGGGAATCAAATCGCTGTTGAAGCTGGCCACAATCCACCACAAGCCAAGAATTCCCAAAAAACCCGCAGCAGGTAACAAAACAGCATCTCGGATGACAACGGGTTTTACACGCTTCCACGTTGCAACTCCTGCAAGTGCGATCGCAGATAAATTAAGCTGTATTAACATTTCAATCTCCTTCAGAGTCAGGGCAGGTACAAGAATCTTGAACAATACCAACCTGAGACACTGACGAAGCCAAATTATCTTTTTCAAAATATTTGGCTTTTCAGTCTCTTCTCAATGCCTGCGAAGTTAGCTGACGGGCTAGGACTGAGAGATGTCCTTCTCTAGAGATTTCAAAATCCAAAATTACACTCAAATTTGGCAATTTTTAATTTGGCTTTTTAATTCTGTAGAGATTCGCCCCGAAAATTGGTTCCTCCGCTCCAGCCACACGCTTGGTCTGATAGCGTGACGCTTGATTAGGCTTGACTTTTTAAGCCAATTTAACATAACCTAGCACGAGTGTTGAATTTTGTCAATAGGTCTTTAGGAGTAGCTATTGGTACTCGCCGAAGCTCAAAAGTTGAGAGAAAATTCAAAAAGTTAATTATTAAACTAACCTAGAGATATAAAATGCGTTCCAGACTTGATTTATATATTAAGAGCCATGATTGATTTTAGCGAAGCGCTACAAGATAAAATTGACATAATTGTTCAAAACTGGATCGAAGCTGTTCGCGCCGACGAGCAAATCGGAACCGCCAAGCAACTCACCTACGATTCCGTGCGCGACAGCCTTCCCATCGTACTGCAAGCGATCGCAACTATGCTGTCCCAATCACAAGGCTGCGATGAGATCCAGACAGTCATACAAGAAAGTTTAGACCACGGGAATGTCAGGGCAAAACAAGGCTACGATGCCGAAGAAATTGCGCGGGAATACCGCTTGCTGCGGAGGGTAATTTTCGATGCTATAGAACCCGAATTGCTAGAAGGATCAGCCGCTGAAGTGAGCCGAGCTTACCGCTTAATTGACAGTGCTCTCGACGAAGCAATTGCTGACTGTTTCAAAACCTATACCCAGGCAAGATTCCAAGAACTACAGGAGTTGCAAAACCAATTGCAACTTACAAATCAAGAACTGACTCGCTTACTTCGCGCCAGTCAAGATAATCTATCTCACTTAGCTCACGAATTGAAAACTCCCCTCACCTCTATTATTGGTTACTCAGAATTGTTTTTGCGCCAAAGAAACAATTCTAAACTTAAAGATTCTGCTCCCAATTTGGCACATATTGATAAAGTCCTCAGCAACGGCAGACGGTTACTTAGATTAATTAACGATACTCTCGAAATCTCGCGGTACGACGCGGGACGCATAAAATTGCAGCTAACTACGACAAATGTGCGATCGGCGATCGGCACTGTTGTCGAAATAATCGAGCCTTTGGCTAAAGCCAAAAATTTAGAGATTGCCGTTGAGTGCGATCCGGTTCTCGATCAAGTTATCACCGATTACTTGCGCTTGCAGCAAATTATCACCAACTTGGCGAGCAACGCCATTCGCTACACCCAAGGTGGTACTATTACCATAAAAACCGAATTATTGTCAGACAAAAATTGGAGTATCTGCATCACGGATACAGGAATTGGCATTGCTTCAGAAGACTGCGATCGGATTTTTATGCCATTTTTTCGGGCAGACAACTCCCAGGGAGCTTACATTCCTGACAGTACCGGCTTAGGGCTAGCAATTGTCACTCGATTAGTCAACCTCTTGCAAGGTAAAATCGAATTAATTTCTGAAGTAGGAGTTGGCTCCTCTTTCACTGTAATTTTCCCCTTAGAATTGGAGGGATTTTAGATAACTGTTGACTATTGACTGTTAACTGCTGACTGCTGACTGCTGACTGTTAACTAATGACCAATAACTAATGACCAATAACTAATGCCCAATGCCCAATGCCCAATGCCCAAAGACTAATCACTAATGACTTCTTCAAATCAGAAACCGAATCGTTACATAAACAGCCGCACTTATTAATTGCAGCGCCATCACAGGCAGCCCGTAACGCAGAAAAGTTTGAAAAGAAATCCGGCGCCCGTGCTGTTCAGAAATTCCCGCCGCCACAATATTAGAAGAAGCTCCTACCAAAGTGCCATTTCCGCCTAAAGTTGCTCCATACATCATCGCATAAAACAGCGGCAGCACAGCAGGTGGAAACTGCCCTGCAAAATCCGGAGCCAGCACCTCTGCCGGTGCAAGCCCGACATTGACAACATACTGTTTTAGCAGCGGCACCATCGCCACTACCAGCGGAATATTTGGCACCACGCTCGACATCAAACCCACAAAAAATAACAAAACTAAAGAGCCAAGAAAAATATTTTTACCTAATATTACTGCTAATATTCCAGATATGCTGGCGATGACTCCGGTTTTTTCCAAACCGCCAATCAGCACAAAGATAGACATAAAAAATAGCAGGGTGCTCCAATCTAAATCCCGCAAAATATTATTAACCGAATCAATTTGGGAATGGTGAGCTAAAAGCATTGCCAAAGCAGCCCCCAACAAAGCAACGGCGGCCGGTGAAATAGGCACGGGCAGAGTCTCTCCTATGACAAAAAATGTCAGCACGAAAGCTATAATTAAGCCGCCCACTGCTAAAACTCGTGGGTGATTGATTTTTGGGCGCGGCAAATGTTCCAAATCGTCTAAGTTTTTGTGCCAAATTTCGCGGAACAGCCAAGGCAACATAACTAATATAACTGCTACGGCAATTACCCCGCCCAAACTTAACTTTATCAGATAATCTGCAAAGCTCATGTTAATAGCATCGCCGACAATGAATGTCGCCGGATCGCCCACGATTGTCAGCAGTCCAGAACTGTTAGCCACAAATACCATTAAAATTAATAACGGCACAAAATCTACACCGACTTCTTCTGCCATTGGCGGAATTAATGGTGCTAGCAGCATGACTGTTGTAGCATTGGGTAAAACAGCACAAATTGGCGTAGTAATCGCGACAATACCCAGCAATAGGTTTTTGCCTTTGCCTTTAGCCAAAAGCACCATTTGAGTTGCCAAGTATTCAAATACTTTGGTAGGCTCAAAGGCTCTCACCATTACCATGACTCCGAAAAATAAGCCCAGCGTGGCGTGACTCCGACCGATATATTCGATCGCGTTGTTTAATGTCATAACATGGGTAAAAACCAGAATCACGGCTCCCAAAAATGCCGCAACTGTGAGGTGTATCCATTCTGTAATTATTAAGAAAATTACACATATAAATATTGTTGCAGCAATCACAGCTTGCACGTTTTCCATTTAGTCCCCTGAAAAAATTAAAAATTAAAATTAAAAACTATTAGTGTGAGGCACTTTACTGCTTTATGGCTCTTCTGTCAAGTTAAACGGCTGATTATCCTAGCAAAAAGCTGGGATCAACCCCTAGAGAGAGATCCGGCAGGGGGAAAAAATCACCTCAAAACTACTTCTTTTGGCAGGGTTGCGATCGCCAGAAGTTTGGTATGGCGATCGGGCGATCGCTCAACTACAATGAAGCATGGGCAATCTCTGCCAAACTCAACCCCCACGCAGACATCATGGACTACAGCCAAGTGCTCGCCGAAAAAACCGATATTATCGTCAAAAACTGGATTGAAGCAGTTCGTCAGGATCGGAAAATTGAAACCGCTGACGCCTTACCGCTCTCAGCAATCGAAAATCACATACCTTACCTGCTAGAGGCGATGGCCACAGTGCTTTCCCAATATCAAAACAGCGACATAAAAGTAATAATTGAAGCCAGTTTAGATCACGGATTTCTCAGAGCAGAACAAGGCTACGACGCCGCCGAAGTAGCCCGGGAATACCACTTATTGCGTCAAGTAATATTTTCCCAGTTAGAATCAGAATTGCTAGCAGGAAGCGTCGCAGACGTATTCAGAGCTTTTCGGCTGATAGATGCCGTACTAGACGAAGCAATTGCCCAGTGTTTCAAGAGCTACGTCGCTCAGAGGCTGCAGGAACTTCAACAAATCCAAACTCAGTTAAAACTCACCAATCAAGAACTCTCTCGCCTTGTCAGCGTCAATCAAGAAAACGTCTACCATTTGGCTCACGAACTCAAAACTCCTCTCAACTCAATTATTGGTTATTCCGAACTATTCCTGCGAAAAGAAAAATGGCAATCTCAAGTCAAAGATACCCTCCCCGGCATCGAACACATCGAGCGAGTATTGCGTAACGGCAGACAGTTGCTTCGCATGATTAATGACACCCTAGAACTTTCTCGCGCCGATGCCGGCAAAATTAAACTTAACCTGCAGCGAACTAATGTACAATCAGTAATTAACACCGTAGTAGAAATGATGCAGCCAATTGCAGATGCTAAAGGATTAAAGCTCGCTGTTACCAGCGACTGCGCCCCAACACAAGTAATCTCCGACTCTGGGCGGCTGCAACAAATTCTGATCAACTTGCTGAGCAATGCCATTCGCTATACAGAATCTGGTAGCATTGAATTAAGTTGTAACCGTGCCGGAGAAGCAAATTGGGCAATCGCAATTACAGATACCGGCATTGGCATCGCCCCCGAAGATACAAAGCGCATCTTTGACCCCTTCTTTCAAGCAGGAGAAGCGGGCAAACAGCTCTTTCCCGCCGAAAGCACTGGGCTGGGATTAGCAATAGTATCGCGGCTCGTCACGCTGCTGCAAGGCAAAATCGAGCTAGTATCAGAAATAGGAGTTGGCTCAACTTTTACCGTGATTCTACCCCAAGAAGTTAAAATACTCCAAGAAGTAAGCTAAACATTAAGTTCAAATTTTTACATCCGAAAATCCTATGCCTGCAGCCAACCTTAGCCCTTCCACCACAGCCTTTCCCCTCACCGCCGTAGTCGGGCAAGAAGCAATCAAATTAGCCCTGCTGTTAGCAGCAGTCGATCCCGGATTGGGAGGAGTGGCAATCGCAGGCCGCCGCGGCACAGCAAAATCAGTAATGGCCCGCGCCTTGCACTCCTTACTGCCACCCATTGAAATTGTTAAAGATTCTTTTTGCAACGCCGAACCTAATGAAATTCTTGCACAACAGGCATCAGGCTTGTTACCAGAAAATGGCGGGCAAGATGCCCACACCACCGATACTAATTCCTTAACTACTGAAATAATTCCCACACCCTTCATTCAAATTCCTTTGGGTGTCACCGAAGACAGACTCTTAGGTTCCGTCGATGTCGAACAATCAGTAAAATTCGGCCAAACCGTATTTCAACCAGGACTCTTAGCGCAAGCAAATCGAGGCGTACTTTATGTAGACGAAATTAACCTCCTTGATGACAACATTTCCAACCAATTGCTAACAGTATTAACCGAAGGGCGCAACCAAATAGAACGCGAAGGCATTAGCTTCCAACACCCCTGCAAACCTCTATTTATAGCCACCTATAACCCCGAAGAAGGGCCACTCAGAGAACATTTGCTCGATCGCATCGCGATCGTACTTTCAGCCGACGCAGCACTCGAAATACAAGAAAGAGTCTATGCAGTAGAACAAGCTTTATCCTACTCCAGCTCCCCCCAAGACTTTCTCAATCAATACGCCGAAGACACCGACAACCTCAAAACCCAAATCATCCTAGCCAGAGAATGGCTCAAAGATGTCAGCATTAAACGCGAACAAATTGCCTACCTAGTAGAAGAAGCCATCCGGGGTGGCGTTCAAGGACACCGCGCCGAAATATTCGCAGTCCGCGTCGCCAAAGCCGCCGCCGCCATCGAGGGACGCACAGAAGTTAACGCCGAAGACCTGCGCCGCGCCGTAGAATTAGTCATCGTACCCCGCGCCACCATCATCCAAACTCCCCCAGACGACGAAAACTCCCCTCCCCCCCCACCGCCTCCCCAAAAGCAGTCAGAACAAGAACAAGACGAACCAGAAAACGAGCAAGAAGACGAAGAAGACCAAGAGGACGAAGACAACCCGGAACCTGAAGAAGAACCAGAAAAAGATACCATTCCCGAAGAATTTCTCTTCGACCCCGAAGGCGTAATTCTCGACCCCAGCGTGCTTTTCTTCGCCCAAGCCGCCAACCGCCAAGGCAAATCGGGCAGCAGAAGCACCATTTTCTCCGAAGATAGAGGTCGTTACGTCAAGCCAGTATTACCCAAAGGCCCCGTCCGCCGCATCGCCGTTGACGCCACCCTCAGAGCCGCCGCACCCTACCAAAAAGCCCGCCGCGACAGGAATTCTAACCCCCCCCAAGCTTCGGGGGTACAAGGGGGGGTTGAGCGCCGTGTATTTGTCGAACAGGGAGACATTCGGGCGAAGCGCTTGGCCAGAAAAGCTGGAGCTTTAGTCGTATTTGTCGTCGATGCTTCCGGTTCGATGGCCCTCAACCGAATGCAGTCGGCAAAAGGTGCAGTCATGCAGCTACTCACAGAAGCTTATCAAAGCCGCGACCAAGTTGCTCTCATTCCCTTTCGCGGAGAACAAGCAGAGGTGCTGCTACCGCCGACTCGCTCGATAGCCTTGGCCCGCAAGCGTTTGGAACGGTTGCCCTGCGGCGGCGGTTCCCCCCTGGCCCACGGTTTGACTCAAGCAGTGCGGGTGGGAGTCAACGCGCGGCAGTCTGGAGATATTGGTCAAGTTGCGATTGTCGCCATTACTGACGGACGCGGTAATATTCCTTTGGCTCGTTCTTTGGGCGAACCGATTGTAGATGGAGAAAAGCCTGATATTAAAAAGGAATTGTTAGAAATTGCTGCGAAAATTCGCGGGTTGGGAATGCAGTTGCTGGTGATTGATACCGAGAGCAAGTTTATTTCGACTGGCTTTGCGAAGGAATTGGCCAAGACTTCTGGAGGGAAATACTATCACTTGCCGAAAGCTACCGAACAGTCGATCGCAGCTATGACTAAAAATGCTCTGCGCGACGCGATCGGCTAAAATCCTGATAGCCACATTTATCTGCGTTTATTCGCGTTTATCTGCGGTTAAAAATCCAAAAATTAGACTGTTGGCCAAAAGTCTAATTTTTAACTCTCGCTCTCCGGCGACTCACCGCCAGCGAACCCGCAACTAAACCCAACCCTACCACCGTCGAAGGCTCAGGAATTCTTACGGGCAGAGGTACGCGGTTTGCCGTCCCCCGGTTCGGGGTTGAAGAAATTGTACCTTGGGGGAGTTGACCGGTCTGAGCCAGCAGCAAATTTTCTGAACCCTGCCATGAAGCAGCGGTAGAAACGGCTCGGACATTAGCTGCAACGGCAGCTTGACCGCCGGAAATAACGGCTGCCGCCAATAAAATTCCGGCGGCAGGTGGCAATAATTTGCGATCGAAAAAGGTGTACATGAGATATTACCTATTTAGCAGTTTGTCGATCGAACTCGATCTATTCATTAATTTTATTGGTATCCTCTGTCTGAGCTACCTTAGCAATTAACGGAACCGATTTGAGATTTAAGATTTGAGATTTGAGATTTGAGATTTTATATTATTGAAGTTTCTGATCCCTAGTTTCAACTAAGTCGCAAATCAAAAACCTAAAATCAACTGTGGCCCCTGCCTCTAGCATATACTCCTTAATCCCCAATCGTAAATCCCCCCTCCAAATTGATTGACTTCAGCTATATGTGATTTGATCGACTTTAAGCTAGCCCTTGGCCGCAGATAGGGCCGGCCCTTTAAACTCAATTATAGCTTTGCCGCGAGGCGCAACGGTGCGAGACAGCGACACGGCACAGACCTGTACGCCGTCGATTATAAACAATCGATCCCTGCTTTGGAGTGATTTGACCCCCGTTCTTTATCAAATCTTTAAACTCTTTCAGGTTTTGCAAACAAAGTGTAAAGCTGTCAAAATAGAGATAGCAATTCTCAGCCAAAATTAGGTAAATCCTCGTGAGTAACACTAGCAATTTTCGCGAAGCCGTGCGCGAGGCCAAAAACCACGCGCTGGTAGGCCCGAACGTCATCTCCAACGCTCTCCCCTTCGTGGGCGGGGGACTTGTCTTAACTGCTGTCGGCACCTACGGGGGCCTGGGAGTGATCCGCAACTATCCCGCGATCTTCTTTCCCACATTCATCGGCGCGATCGTCGTAGAATTAATTCTCTTCTTCATCGCCCGCGGCGCCGCCGAACAAGGCAACAAAAACACCGCTTTGCCCCTGCTGGCAACCTACAGCCTGCTTTCCGGCTACACTCTCAGCGGATTGGTATTTACAGCCCTCAGAACCCAAGGCGTCGGCATCTCCGGCATCGCTTTTGCAGCCCTCGGATGCGGCATTACCTTTATCGCCGCCCGCCAAATTGGCTCCAACCTTTCTGAACAAGACGGCATGGCCATCACCAAAACTATCAGTTTAGGTGTGATTGCTTTGTTAGTCGTTGTTGGCGGTCAGTTTCTGCTCTCTTTATTTGGCGTCTACACCCCAACCTGGTTGGAAATTGGCATTTCTGGCATCGGCGTGTTTATATTTGCCGGCGCTGCGATCGTCGATTTTTACATATTACCCCGCAGCTACCGCGACGACCAGTATTTGCCCGCCGCTCTGTCGATGTACTTGACCTACATCAACTTGTTCATTTTCATTCTGCGCCTGCTGATTGCTATCAACAGCCGCGATTAATTGAAGCTTTAGCTTATTAAAAAAAACCGCGGCTCGATCGACATCCTGCCACGGTTTTTTTTTAATTAAGATTTGGAATCAAGATAGTCGTCATCGCCTTCTCTCCTCCTCAATCTCTCATACAAAAAACTTATATCATGTTCACAGTCGGCAGGCATAAGGTATAATTTTACTTTTAAATCACTCAATCAAAACTATTGCTATCTAATTGTGTCGATCGCGATTTCAATATTAATCACAAATTAATTGGGGAAAACTCATGTACTTAAAATATGAAGATATTAGGAGAGTCAGCGTAGAAATTACCTCTAGGTGCAATGCAGCTTGCCCGCAGTGTCCCCGCACCGACAACCCGATTTTGCCGGGGGCGGAATTAAAGATGGAGGATATTGAGAGAATTTTCCCACAAGAGTTTTGCTCTCAGTTGGATTTTGTTTATATGTGCGGCAACTACGGCGATGCTATGACTAGCAATACCACAATTCCGGCGATCGAATATTTGCACCGCATGGGAGTTCCTCATATCTCCCTGTACACCAACGGTAGCGGACGCAATCCCGAGTGGTGGCAAGCCCTGGCAAAGGCGATGACAGGAGAATACGATCGCGTAATTTTTAGTATCGACGGGTTGGCTGATACTAACAGCATCTACCGCCAAAATACCAACTGGGACAGGATAATGCAATCTGTCAATGCGTTTATCCAAGCTGGCGGAAAAGCTGTATGGCATTACTTGATATTTGAACACAACCAGCACCAAGTAGAAGCAGCCCGGGATTTAGCCCAACAATTAGGATTTGTCGAGTTTGTACCGAAAGCTACCTCTCGTTTTGTGGCGAAAGAAATTTATGACAAAGAATCCGCAAATCAACAGCCTCAGAAGGCAGAAAACTCTCAGGTAGAAGCTAAGAGCGATCGCCCAAACCAACCAGCAACAGCTAACGTATCAGCCCCTCAGCATCAAGAACAGGCCGCGCTTGGGTTCCACCGACAAGCAGAGGAATTTTTGAAACAAGGAAAGCTATCAGAGGCGATCGCAGCCAGCCAACAAGCCCTAAAAATTCAACCTAATTTGGCAGCAGCATGGAAAACTTTAGGCAATGCTGTTCAAGGTTTGGGGAAGATGCAAGCAGCAGCAGACTGTTACGCAAAAGCCCTCAAAATTCAGCCTAATTTTCCCGAAGTTTATGCTAATGTCGGCAGTCTTTACGCTCAACAGCAACAGTGGCAGCCAGCTAGTGCTTATTACCAAAAGGCGATCGAGCTTAAACCCTATTTTGCCGGAGCTTATCGCAATTTAGCTAAAGTTTTGACGCAGTTGGGGCAACCAGAAAAAGCAAATTATGCTTGGTATCAAGCTATAGCTATCGAAACCACTCAAGCACCAGAAGCAACTCCTTCTGTCCCATCACAGCCAGCCAGCGAAGAACTTCAACCCCCATCTTTGGAACAATATAAAAATCCCCAGGGAGACCAATTTATCCAAGCTGTAGAAAAATTTGGTAGCCTAAACAATTACTACCGAAATGTAGAAATTAGCTGCCAAACTCAAGCCACCAAAGAGATTTTCATCAGTTTTGAAGCGGAACTCTGGCCTTGCTGTTGGGTAAGCCATACTAAATACGCGGTTTATAACCACACTTACAGACCGCAAATGCTGGCTTTAATTGAAAAGTACGGAAATGGCTTTAATTCTCTCAGAACTCAATCGGTGAAAGAGGCGATCGCCAGAGATTGGTTTCGCGAAGACCTCACAAAAAGTTTTTCCTGTTCTAAAAGGTTGGACGTATGCGCTCACGAATGCGGTAAAACTTTCAATTCAACAGGTTCGCAGTACATTTAGTCACCTCTGCAACCGAAAAAAACTGGAGAAACCGGGTTCCTTGACCAAAAACCTACGTTTTCGGGTAAGCCCGGCGCAAGAAATTAAGCTTGTAGGGTGCGTTAGGGCAAAGCATTACTCGCTATTACGGGTTTTGACTTCCTAACGCACACTACGATACCAGATTCATCCGCGTTCATCCGCGTAAATCTGCCTACATCTGCGGTCAAAAAATCTTTCCGAATATTTTTGCAACAAGCAGCCTGCCGACAGCTAAAATCAATATTACCACCCACAAACTAGGAGAACTAACAGTGGAAGTTCTAGACATCAAACACAATATCGAAACATTGTCCGATCGACTGGGTACAACCCAGGACTATCTTTGACCTCCCCGCACTCACAGCCAAAATTCAAGACTTAGAGCAAATCTGCGCCCAACCAGCATTTTGGGACGACCAAGATCGAGCTCAAGAAACCCTCCAAGAACTTAATGACTTCAAATCTCATTTAGATCAATATCGCGGCTGGCAAACGAGCTTGGAAGATGCTAAAGCTATTTTAGAACTGCTGGAGTTAGAAGCCGACGAATCTCTGTTTCAAGAAGCCTCATCCAGTCTTTCTCAGTTAACCCGCGAACTCGACCAGTGGGAACTGCAACAATTACTATCGGGGCCCTACGATGAAGGCGGCGCCGTTTTGACAATTAACGCCGGGGCCGGCGGCACCGATGCTCAAGATTGGGCCGAAATGCTGCTGCGGATGTATACCCGCTGGGGGGAAAGTCAAGGTTACAAAGTACATTTAATGGAAATTTCCGAGGGAGAGGAAGCAGGTGTTAAATCGGCTTCTTTGGAAATTGTCGGCCGCTACGCTTACGGTTATATGCGATCGGAAAAAGGCACTCACCGTTTGGTCAGAATTTCGCCTTTTAATGCTAACGACAAGCGTCAAACCAGTTTTGCAGGCGTCGAAGTGATGCCAGTTCTCGATCGATCCGTCAAGTTGGACATTCCAGAAAAAGATTTGGAAATCACGACTTCCCGCGCGGGCGGCAAGGGCGGGCAAAACGTTAACAAGGTAGAAACCGCAGTCCGCATCGTTCACATTCCTACCGGTTTGGCTGTCCGCTGCACCGAAGAACGCAGTCAGTTGCAAAATAAAGAAAAAGCTTTGACATTACTCAAGGCTAGGCTGTTGGTGATTGCTAAGGAACAGCGGGCTTCGGAAATTGCCGAGATTCGCGGCGATATGGTGGAGGCGGCTTGGGGCAACCAAATTCGCAATTATGTTTTTCACCCGTACCAAATGGTCAAGGATTTGCGTACTGGGGTGGAAACAACCGCCATCGAAGATGTGATGAACGGCGAATTAGACCCGTTTATTCAAGCTTACCTGCGGCAGGAAAATCAGTTGATAGCCCAAACCGATGGAACCGCGCGAATATAATTCGCGCCTGGACATACAAAGTCCGCCTGTGCAGACTAAAGAATCAAGAGCGGTGATGGCAGCGGATTTGCTATAATTTTGGGGTTTTGGTCGATCGCCCGACCTTCAACAGGTCGCGCGGCCAAAAACCTTGATATGATAAAACTTGATCTAACGAACAAAAGGAGAAATAATGACCCAAGTTGTAATAGGCGAAAATGAAGGGATTGAGTCAGCCCTGCGACGGTTTAAGCGACAAGTTTCTAAAGCGGGTATTTTCCCCGACATGAGAAAGCACCGCCACTTTGAAACCCCGTTGGAAAAGCAGAAGCGCAAAGCTATTGCCAGAAGGACTAAGAGACGCTTTCACCGCAATAACAAGCCCTAGAATTATTAGCACTAAATTGATTCGGCAGATATAATGCCTTGCGATTCTAGTACCGCAGCGACTCGGAGAATCACCGCTTCGCTGTAGGGAGCACCAATAATTTGTACCCCCAAGGGCAAAGCGCCGGGCCGCTGTACGGGCACGCAAAGAACGGGCAAGCCAATAAATGATAGGGGTTGGGTGAACAGTCCGAGATTGGGACGCACTAAGATTTCTTGTCCGGCTATTACCATTTTCTCGACGCCAATTTCAGGGGCAGCTATCGGGGTTGCGGGTGCGAGGATGATGTCTGTTTGTTGGAATATTTCGCGAATTCGATCGCGGTACCACTGTCTGAATCTCTGGGCTTGCAAGTACCAAGTCGCAGGAATCAGGGTTCCCGCTAAAAAGCGATCGCGCGTCGCCGGATCGAAGTCTTGAGGGCGCGATCGCAAATTGTCTAAATGCAAGTTGCCCCCCTCGCAGGCGGTAATTATAAACGCCGCAGCCCGGGCGCGATCGGATTCCGGTATGGTGACAGTTGCAAGCCCCCCTATTTTTGGGGGGTTTGTTGTTGTTTTTGTTCCCTTACCACAATCCAAGACATTTGTCAAGGCTTTAGCAACTATTTCTACAGCATCCATTGCTTCCGGTTCGGCCCCTGTAGCGAAATACCCGTCAGCAACAGCAATTCCCAATCCTTCGATGCCTTGATTTAACTGTGGCGAACAAAGTTCAGGCGGGCGTTGAGTGCAAACTGGGTCGCGAGAATCAGGGCCTTGCAGGATATCGTACAGCAGCGCCATATCTCTGATCGATCGCCCAAACGGCCCCACACAATCCAAACTACTCGAAAATAAATAAGCGCCAGCCCTGGACAAACGGCCGTAAGTAGGCTTAAACCCAAAGATACCGCACAAAGCAGCCGGTACGCGGATGGAACCATTAGTATCAGAACCGAGAGTGATGGGTACAAAACCGGCGGCGACTGCTGCTGCGGAACCGCCGCTAGAACCGCCGGCGATGCGCGTAGTATCGCGGGGATTGCGAGTCGGGCCGTAGTGGCTGTTTTCCGTGACGAAACCGTAGGCGTACTCATCCATGTTGAGCGTACCTACGAGCACAGCCCCGGCTTGTTTGAGTCGGGCGACCACCGCCGCGTCCTGGGTAGCCGGAGGATTGTCAGCGTTGATTTTTGACCCTGCTAGAGTAGTAATTCCGCCGACATCGAACAGGTTTTTGACAGCGAAGGGAACACCTGCTAAAGGGCCTGGGTTTTGGTTATTTGCGATCGAATTATCTATCTTTTCGGCTGCTGCGAGTGCACTTGATGCAGTGATTGCAGTAAAGCAATTAAAAGCTTTATCCTTAACAGCAATCCGTTCCAAAGCAGCACTTACCGCCTCTGCAGCCGTAACTTTACCACATTTAACAGCCGCTGCCGTAGCAACCGCATCAGCCTTATCTAAAAAACATCTGCGTTCATCTGCGTTCATCTGCCCTCATCTGCGGTTAAAAATCTAAGGTTCAAACACCGGCGCGACTTCTACTTCTGGGGGTAAAGGAAACTCAGTAACGAGTCGGGCGATCGCAGCTATCCTCTCGAAGTTTACCACAACACCGGGCCGATGTTCTGGATCTAACGGTAAGTTTATCAGTTCGGCAGTGCGATCGACATATTCTTCTATATTTGTCATTAGCCCATCCCAAACAACATCCGCGTACATCTGCCCTCATCTGCAGTTGAAAATCTAAGGTTCAGATATAAGTGCGATCGATTATTGTATTGTAATCGCGATCGGGCAGTCAGTTATTATTGCTCAGCTTTTTGTATTCCTCAGATTGTCTGATATCATCTAAAGGGGATTTTTGCTTTGCTGGTTCATGGGGACAAAACTTTATACATACCTGGGTTTCCCCCGACTGGAAATTTTCCTTAATTTTTATTTGAAGCCTTCCTTTTTGCCAACCCTTAGAACCTATTCTTAGAACTTGACAATCTATTCCTTCTTGAGGGGAGTTCCAGTCTATATCCCCTCCCTTAATTATTATTTCTTCGTTAATTCGTAGCTCTTTCATCCAATTAATTATTGATTTCTGGCGAGATTCCCTTATTGCAATAAGATCAAGTATCTCAATAAACTTGCTCGTGACTACCTCTTCAAAACTGCGTACCAAAAAAGTAGCTTTATCGAATAACAAAACATCATCGCCGTCTAGTATATCATAGTTCTTATTGGATTCGAGTTTGTCGTCCATTTTTTTTCACACAATTCTGCGGCTTCCTATTTGATACCATTTGAAGGTATATGGGTCAAGGTGGTAAAGAAACAATTTGCGATCGCACTTTTTCCACTCAAACACTGACAGTTTCCTGCAACTTCTCAACAGCCACATCCAGCCGAGTCAAATCAAAATCCTCAGCATCCATCAATTCCTTAACCTTATCAAAAATCTCCACTTCCGCCTCTTCTTGGTCTGTCAGCTTATCGTAAAAATAAGGATCTGTAAACCACTGTTCAAACGCTATCATTAACAATCCATTGGGCGAAAGTTCAAACCGCCAATACTTAGAAACTCTACTGTCAACCACTTCAAACATCGGTGCCGGAGTCTGTATGGGATAATAGCTGTAATTGTCATTGGAGATGTAGTACCAAATAGTCCCTTGCCATTCTCGGATAGCATAAACAACATATTCCTTGCCTATAGTTAGCGGTAACTCAACCTTTCTAGTGTAACCGCGTGGCGTATCTATATATTCTTCAGGGAGAGATTCCCCCGTATTAGCAATACAACGAATTTTCATAAATTGATTACCTACAGATTTTTAGGGGCTGTTTTGGGATACTGTCGCTTGAACTTGAACTCCACCTCTTGAAGAGTCTGACTGTTCCGAAACCAATGGACTTGTACGGAAGCTCCATTAATTTCAAAAGCCTCAATACTTGTCATTTTATCCCAATCCTCAGAATTTCCGCCATAAACAGCAATAAGTCTCGGTGCATCCCCCAACAATCTATCTGTACCGCAATGAATTACTATGCAATTACCAGCCTTAGCATCTTGCAGTAGCAGTTGCTCCTGCAAATTTCTCGGACTCTCATCGGGAATATCACGTTCATTCACAAGTTAACAGCTTCAAATATTGTTTGTCAAATACCATAAAAACTAATCTTAGCAGGTTCAGTTTCCGCCAGCAACTTTCCCCGCGAAATCACATACCGAACGGCAGCGCGCCTCCTAATTGCATCATAACAATCCTCAGCATCCAACACAATCAAATTTGCAGGTTTCCCCGCCTCTATCCCATAATTATCATCACCCAGATTGAGAGTTTTCGCACCGTTGACAGTCACCATATTAAAACAAGCTGCAATCTCAGCCATTCCCGTCATCTGACAAACATGAACCGCCATATGAGCGACATCCACCATATTGCCCGTACCTAAACTATACCAAGGATCTTGCACGCAGTCGTGGCCAAAACTCACATTCAATCCCTGCTGCCACAACTCCTTAACCCGCGTCACCCCACGGCGTTTGGGATAAGTATCAGCGCGGCCTTGCAGGGTGATATTAATTAAAGGATTGGCGATGAAATTAATTCCCGATTTTGCCAAACTTCCCATCAGTTTAAAAGCATAAGCATTGTTGTAAGAACCGAAGGCCGTCGTGTGGCTAGCCGTCACCCGCGAACCCGCCCCGCTTCTAATCGCACAAGCTGCTACAACTTCCAAAAATCTCGACTGTTCATCATCGATTTCATCGCAGTGAACATCTATTAATCTATTGTATTTTTCCGCAAGTTCAAAAATTCGCTCAACCGACTTCACCCCATCTTCCCGCGTCAACTCATAATGCGGAATCCCGCCCACAGCATCCGCACCCATATCCAGAGATTTCTCTAAAAGTTTGTCATTTTCTGGACTTCCGTAAATCCCGTCTTGGGGAAAAGCCACAACTTGCAGAGTCATCCAATCTTTGACTTGTTCACGAACTTCCAAAAGTCCTTGCAAAGCAGTCAGCGTCGGTTCGCTAACATCAGCGTGACTCCTGACAAACAAAATCCCTTGAGACGCTTGCAGCCTTAAAGTTTCTACAGCCCGTTTTTTGACATCATCCAGAGTTAAACCTTGCTTTCGTTCCCCCCAGATTTGAATTCCCTCGAACAAAGTGCCGCTTTGATTCCATCACGGTTCCCCCGCAGTCAAAGCCGAATCGAGATGAATGTGCGACTCCACAAAAGGAGGAGTAACTAAATTGCCTTGAATGTCGATTTCGCGTTCGCCAAATTCTGATAGCCGAGGCGAAACAGCGACTATTTGGTCATCCTCAATAGCAATATCAACCGTTGGGCGATCGTCGCCCGCACCTAACAAACGACATTGGCGCACAACAATGCTATACTTTTGCTCAGGCATGACAATTGCACCTATTTTAACACTTGTAAACTTTATACTTTTTAGTGACCATTCAGCCTAGTGAAACCAAAAGAATTCCCCAATCACTTGCGAATCCCCTCCTTCTCCTCCTCTGCGTCCTCTGGGGTTAAAAAATCTTACTCAAAAAAGCAACCTATAACGAGAATTACCCCGAATAAAGCGCAACTACAAATCGCCAACATCAGACAATCTCAAACTCCAGATTGTGATTTTTCACCAAATCAAAGCTAAAATGGTCAACCACATTAGTATTGCTCAACTCCAGATTGTAAAAATCAACAAAATCCGCATCAAAATAAGGCCCAGCGTGCCAAGTCCCCACATCTAACTTAATAAAACAATTGCCCGGAATCCGAAAAGCAGCAATATCCTCTAAACTCGGTTTATAGCTATCTCCAGGAGGCGCAACCGCCATCAACCAATCCTTCCCATCCAAAGAACCCAAACACTGAGTACATTGAACGTGCCGTGTAATTTTGCCAAACTTGCGACCTTTATTGTGCAGCCGCATAATGTAAAATCTAGGAATACCATTTTGCAAGTTTAACTGAGCATCCTCAGCATCGAAAGACTTGCCATCAACAGCCGCAAAGATAACTTGACCGTAACTCCGAAAATTATCCGGTGTCACCCATTGTGCGGATAACTGCTTAGTCGAAATTGATTCGCTCATAAAGCCCAACATCCCTAGCTTGATCCGTTATGAACATTCTAATACAGTAAATCCTCTCTCATCTCTTCTCTGTGCCCTCTGTGTCCTCTGCGGTTAATTAAATAAAAAAATCTAGTTCGCTTTCTCGATCGCCCAAAACACCCTTACAATCAAAATCAGCACACTGCTGCAAAAAACGAGCCGGAATATCAGGCCGAGCACCCCAATGCAAATGCAAATAAGAAGCGTGCACCTGACAAACTCCCCAACCTTCAGCAACCGCCTCAACTTCCCCCCGCTTCCCATACCTCCAACTGTGATAAACTGGATTACTCGGTTCCACAGTTAAATGCGATCGATGAAACTCATGTCCCCAAACCTCATCAAAAGCAGTTAAAACCGAACTATCCCTCACCGCCACAGCTTCTCGGTATCCCAGCGTCAAACGCTTTCCCATCGCAGCAGAAGTTTCCAACACCCCCACCCCTTGCCAAGAATTGCCATCGAAGTCTACAATAGAATCGCACAAGTACATCAAACCGCCGCACTCCGCATAAGTCGGCATTCCCGAAAAAATAGCACTTCTTACCGCATCCCGAATTAAAACATTACCGCTCAATTTTTGAGCAAACACTTCGGGAAAACCACCACCAAAATATAACCCTTGCACATTGTCAGGAAAAACCGAGTCATCAAGGGGACTCCAAAATACCAACTGGGCACCCAACTCTTCCAACAAATCAAGATTGTCCTGATAGTAAAAATTAAAAGCCCGATCGCGCGCAACTGCAATCCTCACTCCAAATTGTTTTCCCAAAGAGTTGACAACATCATCTTTTTGAGTTATATTTCCCGAAGGGAAATTGTGCCTACCCAAAAGTTGCTCAGACCCCTCACCCCCCCCATTTCGAGTTGCAGCCAACAAAGGCAAAAGTTGCTCCCAGTCAAAACTAACAGCAGCCAAATCAGCCAGTTTATCGATCGCAGCATGAAGATTCGGCAACTCCTCAGCAGGAATCAGCCCCAAATGTCGATCGGGAATAGTAACAGCCTCCTCCCTACGCAAAACGCCCAAAATAGGTAAATTGAGCGGTTTGAGAGCCTCTTGAAGCAGTTCCAAATGTCGATCGCTCGCCACCCGATTCAGCACCAAACCAGCGAATTTAAGGTCCGGGTTAAAAGAACGAAAACCGTGGGCGATCGCAGCCACAGAACCAGAGAGCCTGCTGCAATCTATCACAAACAATATCGGCAAATTCAGCAAATCAGCAACATGAGCCGTAGAAGCAAAGGAAAAATCATAATTGCCTTCTTCTTTTCGATAATTAATCCGTGTATCCGTGTCAAAATCCGTGTCGTGGCTTCGTGATTTCTGATTTTTTCGACTCACTCCATCAAATAGTCCCATCACCCCTTCAACTAAGGCATAATCGACATCTTGTATATGACGAGAAAAACACTTCTGCACGTAACATTCAGAGGTTAATATCGCGTCTAAATTCCGACAGGGGCGACCAGTAACAAAAGCATGAAACATGGGGTCAATGTAATCGGGACCAACCTTAAAAGATTGAACATTCAAGCCGCGGCGGATTAAATAAGCTAAAAGGGCGATCGTCACAGTCGTCTTTCCCGCACCGCTGCGTTCGCCAGCAATTACTAAAGCCATAGTTCTAGTTAGTTAAAATAAATAATAGATAAGATTGCCAAAGTTGCTTTCCAATCAGGAAATTATCTGCGTTTATCGCTCTTAATCTGCCTTGCATCTGGGGTTTCTGTATCAATCAAAGATTTATGCAATTTTTCCTCATAAAAACAGACAGTTGATAAAGTTATGAGTATTGCTCTCGAACGGCTCAAATAATAACTATTTAGCGAACCGCGAAGACGCCAAGAGCGCGTTCGGCGAAGCCGTTCCCGTTCCCCGCAGGGGTTCCCGAAGGGTAGGGTAGGAAGAAAAGAGAAGAATAAAAGTAGGGCAGACATTGCCTGCCCCACTGAATGTTAACTCAATCCGTCTTGCTTATTCCTTTCTCCTTTCTCCTGATTCCATCCATCCGTTACATCCGCTGCACAATCCGTTGCACAATCCGTTGCCGAACTTCTTTTTACCGCTTAGCTAACTTCAGCATTTGAGCCGTGACTGCCAAACTTTCTTCGTAAAGCACATCCCGACCCCAACTCTGCAAGTGCTGGCCCAGCAACTGTTCCGTCACCTGATCGAACAGAGGACTCACCTGGTTAAACCGATCGGTTTGAGCGCCGCCCTTCGTTTCCATCCGCATACAGCCGCCCACTTCCGAACACAGAACTGTACCGCAGTCAGCCTTTTCGTTTGTAGAATTCAAACGCAGAGCAATCAAATCGCCCGCGACATCGCCCGAATCAGCAGTAGGAATAGCAGCCAACTCCGCTTCGACAACCCGTTCGTCGGGCCCCGCGAATTTAATTCGCTTGATTTGGTAATCGCCCTCCTCTTGTTTGAAAGCAACCGGACGCCACTGAAGCCGACTCGCCAGCCAGCCCAAATACATCAGCGCTTGAGTAGAATTGTCCTGTTCGTAATCGATCGTCACCCGATCGATTTCCCGAATCGCAGCGCGACGTTCCGGGGCGTCAAAAGCCTCAGCAGCCAACTCCTGCCACGCGGCCAGCCGGCGCCAATTCAGATCCGCAATCGGAATGCCCTCCTCGATCAGACTTTGCATCAACAGCAATTCGGCTTCACACTCGGCAAAGCTGCTAGAGTCAACAATCACAGAACTGCTAATTGTCGCCAGCCGCTGGAACAAACCTCGATCGGCATCAGGATTCGCTTTCCACCACAGCAGCGTCGGCAAATTTGGGATAGTCAACGCCGTCACGATGCCGCTCACCCGTTCCAGAGCAGCTTCCGTACCCCGGAGGGTAATGTACTCGCAGCAGATCAGATTGCCGGTGGTGCGCTTGTGAACCGGACAATAAGCAGCCACTTGAGCCTGCACGCCTGTATCTTCCCCCGCCGTCGGGCACAGAGCAATAATCCGGCAGGGATTGGCAGCCACAATCGCGTCAGCCACGCCCGAACCCCCCGAACCCAAACCACTCGATCCCATCTCCTCGCCATTTGAATTTTTGCGAGCCACTTCTTCCCGCAAAGTCGCCAGCAATTCAGCATTAGGTTTGCCAGTTCTCGGCAGCCCGTAAGCTTTTTGAGCCACCCTGATGCTAGATGCCGTCATCGGCCCGGTAATACCGTCCACCGGCCCGTCGTAAAACCCCAGATCCGCTAATAACCGCTGAGTTTCTTCCGGTTCGTAGACTACAAAAGTAAAAGTTGTTGCCCTACTAGCGATCGGAACATCGCCCTTTGACCCCGATTCTCTGTAACTTTCCCAAATTTGACTCAATTCGGCCTCTATTTGGTCGATCGACACATCTTTAGGATTTTGCAGCGAAACCAGAGGTGGAGCTTTCATCGGTGTCATCGTCATAAATCTTTTCTCCTTTGTTATTTGTTATTAGTCATGAGTAATTGGTTCTTAGTCCTGGGTTCTTAGCTAATCAATAATGACTAATCCTGACCAATAAACTAAGGACTGCTGACTAATGACTTTTAAAGTCTGCGCCACTTGCGACCGTCTCTGTTAATTAGCAGTTCTGCTTCCGCCGGTTCCCAAGTACCCGCTTCGTATTTAGGAACCAAATCTGGGTCGTTGGACGATTCCCAATCCATCAGCGCCGGCGTTACCACCCGCCAAGCTTCTTCCACTTCATCAGAACGGGTAAACAAAGTTTGGTCGCCCAGCATACAGTCAATTAACAGGCGATCGTAAGCATCCGAAGATGTCACCCCAAACGAAGAACCGTAACTGAAATCCATATCCACCGTCCGCGTCCGCAAATCCGGCCCCGGCATTTTCGCCTCAAACCTCAGCGAAATCCCCTCATTGGGATGCACCCGCATAGTCAAAACGTTAGGAGTAGTTTGTTGGGCCGCAGACTGAAAAATTAACAGCGGCACTTCGCGGAACTGAATGGCAATTTCGCTAACTTTTTTCGGCAACCGCTTGCCGGTTCGCAGGTAGAAAGGCACTCCCTGCCAGCGCCAGTTGTCAATCATAAACTTCATCGCCACAAAAGTCGGCGTTGTCGAGTTGGGAGCAACGCCCGGTTCTTCGTGATATCCTGGCACCGGTTTGCCCTTCATCCAACCTGCGGAATATTGACCGCGAATCGCTGAGAACTCCAAGTTATTCAAATCTGCCAAGCGAGTTGCTTGCAGAACTTTCATCTTTTCGGTGCGGATGCTGTCAGCGTCGAGGGAGTTCGGCGGTTCCATCGCCGTCAGACAGAAAATCTGCATCAAGTGGTTTTGCAGCATATCCCGCAACGCCCCAGAGGATTCGTAGTAACCGGCCCGGTCTTCTACGCCTACTGTTTCTGCAACTGTAATTTGTACGTGATCGACAAATTGCCGATTCCACAGCGGTTCAAAAATCGCGTTAGCAAACCGGAACACCATTAAATTCTGAACAGTTTCTTTACCCAAATAGTGGTCGATCCGGTAAACTTGCTGTTCTTGGCAAACCTGCTGCACGACTCGGTTGAGAGCTTTTGCCGAACTCAAGTCGCGGCCGAAGGGTTTTTCAATTACCAAGCGGTGTTTTACTGGGTCAACCAGCATTTGAGCAGCGCCCAGTTGCCTAATTGCTTCTGGGAAAAAGTTCGGGGAAACTGAGAGATAAAATATGTGATTGCCGCGAGTTCTCCTTTCTTCGTCAAGTTCCGCTAAGAAAGCTTTGAGTTTTTGATAGCTTTCGGGGTTGTCTATGTCGCCCGGACAGTAGTACAAACCTTTAGCGAATTCTTGCCAAAATTCTTCATTGCCAATGCCGCCACCAAATTCTTCAATGCCTTCGCGCATTTGCTCGCGGAAGTAATCGTGACTCCAAGGGCGGCGGGCTACTCCCACGACGGTAGTTTCCGGTGGCAAGCGTCGATCGCGCTTCATCTGATAAATTGCTGGTACCAGTTTGCGCTGGGTGAGATCCCCTGAAGCTCCGAAAATTACCAGAATTTGTGGTTCCGGCACCCGTTCTTTTCGCAAACCGACCCGCAGTGGATTTTCAAGTAGCGTTACCATTATTTATTTTCCTTGTTCTAGTGCTGTTAACCGTGCCAAAATACCATGATAGTTTGCGGTCATTTCTGCTAGTTTCTGGGTGAGAGAGTTAATCGCTTCTTCATACTGCTAGAGGAGGCAGATGATTTTGCTCTCTAGGAACTCTGAGAGGCATTAATCTCAAAAATCCTAGAGAGGATTTAAAACTCAGCATTTAAGAACCCAAACAATTATCTATTCCGACTCCTAAATGCTTCTGCCTTCAAGGATACAGATATCTGCCTAAGCGACGGGTGACAACTTCTGCACTTTCTCTTGCAAGGAATCCATCAGCGATTGGAACGGGGTGACGAATTTCTCAATCCCGTCCAAGAGCAACTCTGCCATCACTTGATCCAAGTTGATGTCGATGTCGGGATCTTTGAGACTTTCGATCAGGGTGTAAGCTTCTGCAACATTGTTCTCAATCCGGGGTGCGACATCGCAGTGATCGAAACAAGCTTCAACGGTGTTCGGCGGCAAAGTGTTAACCGTTTCGGGGCCGATTAGTTCATCGACGTACATGACATCGCTGTAGTTGGGGTTTTTGGTGCTGGTGGAAGCCCACAGCAAGCGCTGCACTTTCGCTCCTTTTGCTGCTAAAGCTTGCCAGCGATCGCTCGCTACGATCTCTTTATACTTCTGGTAAGCTACCTTCGCATTGGCGATCGCAACTTTCCCCTTTACTGCTTCCAGTTTGGCTTTTGTGGAAATATCTGTGACATTTTTGAGTTTCTCGTCAATCTTGCCATCGACATTGATGTCGATCCGGCTCAAGAAGAAACTGGCAACAGAAGCAATATTGCTAATATCCAAACCTTTAGCCGCCCGCGCTTCCAAACCGCGAATGTAAGCCCAGAAAGTTTCGACGTAGCTGTCAACCGAGAACAGCAAAGTCACGTTAACGTTAATCCCTTCGCTGATGACTCGCTCGACTGCAGGCAAACCTTGAGCGGTTCCGGGAATCTTAATCATCACGTTTTCTTTGCCGAGGGCTTTGTAATAGCGCAGGGCTTCGCTAATCGTGCTTTCTGTGTCGTTGGCGATCGTCGGTGGCACTTCAATGCTAATGTAGCCGTCCAAACCCTTCGACTCTGCGTAAACCGGGGCGAAGATGTCGCAAGCGTTGCGGATATCTTCAAATACCAGAGATTCATAAATCTCCATCACAGATTTACCCGCCCTGATGCCCGCTTCAATATCCGCGTCGTAAATAACATTACCCGCGATCGCTTTCTCAAAAATAGCTGGATTAGATGTAATCCCGCGCAGTCCCCTACTTTCAATCATCTGTTTGAGATCGCCGGACTCGATCAGATCGCGAGTCAAATTGTCCATCCAGATACTTTGGCCAATTTCTTTGATTTCTAACAGGTGATTCGTTGGTGTTGCTGTCATTACTGTAACTCCTACAATTTGATAGTTGATAATTTGGACTTGGAAATTGGGAATTGAAAATTGAAAATTGGTAATTGAAAATTGGCAATGAGGAATTGGTAATTGGGAGTCGAAAGTTATAAGTTAAAACCCTCTTCCTTCTTCCTGACATCCATTACATCCGTTACATAATCCGTTGCCCAACTTCGCTCTTCCTTCACTCTTGGACTGTTCTAGGATTGCGCGCTCGATCTTGAATAAAAGACTCGACCATCGCTACATTTTCTTTACTGCCGATAATCAAGGGCGATCGCTCGTGCAGCTTGGTCGGCACTACATCCAAGATGTCTTGAATACCTGTACTTGCCCGCCCGCCGGCTTGCTCCATCAAAAACGCCAAAGGAGCCGATTCGTAGAGCAAGCGCAATTTGCCCTCGGGGTTTTTCACCGTTCCGGGGTACAAAAACACGCCTCCCTGGAATAAAATGCGGTGGAAATCTCCCACCAAAGCCCCGCCGTAACGGGCGCTGTAACCTGCGCTGCGGTGTACGTAGCGAATGTAGTCCCTCAAAGATTCCTCCCACTGCCAGAAGTTGCCTTCATTAACGCTGTAAATCGGGCCCCGATCGGGAACCTTAATGTTTTCGTTAGCTAGAATAAACTCGCCCAAACTCGGATCGAGGGTAAAGGAATGAACGCCCTGACCGATCGAATAAACCAGCATTGTACTAGGGCCGTAGAGCACGTAGCCAGCCGCAATTTGTTTGTGTCCATGTTGCAGCAAGTCGGAAGCAGAACCGTCTGCATCGTCCCCCTCTTGCTTGCGGATGCTGAATATTGAGCCGACATTGAGATTGATGTCAAGATTGGAAGAACCGTCTATAGGGTCGTAGAGCAGACTGTAGCGTCCGATGGGACAATTTTCGGGAATGTAGTAGGGTTTTTCCATTTCCTCGGAAGCCAAGCGGCAGACAAGTCCGCTTTGCTGGAATACCGAGATAAAGACTTCATTGGCATAGATATCCATCTTTTTGACGGATTCTCCCTGCACGTTCGTAGCCCCTGTAAACCCCAAGGCATCTGCCATTAATCCGGCCCTGCTAAGTCGCCTGGCGATCAGCTTGGCCGCCAGCCCGATGCGATTCATCAGGGCACTGAGATCCTGAGCATCTGTTGAAAAGCTGTGAAGTTGCTGGAGTACGTGACGGGATAGAGTTGTGCAATCGCGGTCTAAGGATTGTACCTGCTCGATCGGGCCCAGGCGGGCTTCCCCTGTCGGCGCGTTTACCATGATTTTGATGTCCTCCCTGTCTTGCGGCTCGCTAGTTGGGGATTTTCAGGTGCTTGGTGTGTGCCCCTCGATCGGCTATGACACCGATCGACCCCTAACTTCTATCTTAGGAAGGGTTTTGCGATCGGGCGTCGAACTTTAGGTGAATTTTAGATCCGCATCGAAAATAGAGGAGTTCGATCGAGTGTTGAGTCCGAAATTGTATTCCAAATTACTAATTTTTTATTTACCGCAGAGGGCCGAGAGGGCCCAGAGGGCCCAGAGGGAGAAAGTATGCGCTTGCAAAAAAGCGATCGCCCTGTTTACGATTCGAGATAAGTAGATGAGTGGAAAAATACATAAATATGTCCCGAGCGAGTGAAACGCAGTGAAACGTTAGCGTAAGCGATCTTTTATGAAAGCAATCGCAAGGTTTCGGGTACCTTTACATTCTGTTACATACCTTAGTTTATTTGCGCCTACCTACTTACTACGGCAAAATCTGTCAACCGCAAATTTTTGCCAAAGGTGATATGACACTCTAAAATTCTGGGTAAGCTATCCGTAGGAATACGGTCATTGAAATTTAAGCAAATATACATAGTCATTCATTGACTTTTCTATTGAATTGTTTGAAATTTACTCAAACGCTCAATTTTTATTGAATATTTTCTCAAAACTTGGGTTGTAAAAACCCAAATAAAAAAGGTTTGTTCGTACTCATAAACCCAGGATAATGCTATGGATATTGTTCAACAAATTCCCCATAACTTAGTCAAAAACTATCAGATTAAAAATCTACTCGGAGAAGGCGGTAGTAGCACAACTTACGAAGCCATTGACCTCAAAACAAACCAGCGAGTCGCACTCAAAGCTTTGTCTTTACAGAAGATGAACGACTGGAAAGTGCTGGAACTATTTGAACGAGAAGCCAATGTTTTATCAAAATTGAATCATCCGGGAATTCCGCGTTATTTGGATTATTTTTATGTCGATACTCCCGATAACCGTTGTTTTTATATAGTACAAGAACTGGCAGAAGGGCAATCTCTAGCAAGTTTAGTCGAAAGTGGCTGGCACGCTAGTGAGTCCGAAATTAAACGCATTGCTACACAAATTTTGAATATTTTGGTTTATCTCCATTCACAGACACCACCTGTTATCCACCGGGATATTAAACCAGAGAACATTGTATTCAAATCGCCGATCGATTCCCACAAAGAAAAAGACTGGGCAGTCTGCTTAGTAGATTTTGGAGCAGTGCAAAACACTTATTACAATACTTTAATGCGAGGAAGTACCGTAGTTGGAACCTATGGTTATATGGCTCCAGAACAATTTCTCGGACAAGCCGTACCTGCAACAGATTTATATGGTTTAGGAGCGACCTTGTTGTATTTACTAACCCACCGTTCCCCCGCCGAATTACCAACAAATATACTAGAGAAAGATTTTTGCTCTCAAGTTCAGATTTCTTCAGCATTTGCCGATTGGTTAGGAAAAACGATCGCGCCAGATTTAGAAAACCGCTTTCGATCGGCAAAAGAAGCGCTTGAATCTCTTCGCAATCCTCGAATAGTTAACGTTAAATCCAATCCGACGCAATGGAAAAAGCGCCTCAAAATAGGAATTGCTGCTATTGCTACTGTTGCTGTTTTCAATCACTTTAAATATCCCATCCTCAACCGGATTGGATTTACCCCCAATGCAGTTGTCCAGGCTGTTGAACGGGGAGATACTAAAACTGTTAGGCATTATCTGGATCTTGGTATTAATGCTAATAGTAGGGTAAATAACCAGAATTTACTACACTTGGCTGGCTCAAAAGAGGTGGCAGAATTGTTAATTGCCGAGGGTGCAGATATCAAAGCTCGGGATGTACTTGATTTTACTCCGTTACACTTTGCTGCTGCATTCGATCGCATAGAAGTAGCACAGACGCTAATTGCTAAAGGTGCAGATATTAACGCCCAGAGTGACCTTCATTTTGATAGGTGGACTCCTGTCTGGAGTTTTAAATCGAAAATGTTTTTACATTTCTCTCCTAGGGGTACTACTCCTCTGTTCTTTGCGCGATCGCCTGAAATGGCCAAGTTGCTGATTGCTAAAGGTGCGAATGTCAATGCTAAAAACAAACATGGTATGACTCCTCTGCATACGACGCAATCAAAGGCAATCGCAAAGATACTACTCGCTGCGGGCACAAAAATTAACATCAAAGAAGAAAATGCCCGAAATGGCAAGAGTACGGCCTTATTACATAACGCAGCAAAAATAGGTTTTAAGGAGTTGGTACAACAGCTAATTAAAGACGGTGCAAATGTTGTTATCAGGGATTATGAAAAAAGAACTCCACTGCACTATGCAGCAACCAAAGAAGTTGCCGCTTTGCTCGTGCTGGATATCAACGCTAGGGACCAATATGGAAATACTCCGTTATACCTAGCTGTTCAAGATAATCGCCCAGAAATGGTATCTTTTTTAATTGCTAATGGGGCGCAAGTCAATGTTAAAAATAATTCTGGATGGACTCCTCTAGATATTGCTGTCTTCAAGAATATGCAGAATATCAATCAACTGCCGACGTTAGAGCCTGGTGCAGAAATTAATATCCAGGATAATCACAGAAAAACTCCACGGAATATCGCGGTAGAAATGAGCCTCCGCGATACAGTGGCGCTGCTGATTAGTAAAAACCCAGATGTTAATAGTGAAGACAAATATGGCAGCACTTTACTGCATATCGCTGTGAGTTTCAAACTTAAGGATGTAGCCAAACAACTCATTGCCAAAGGTGCATTCGTTAATGCCAAAGATATCTTGATTGAAACTCCACTGCATCTTGCTGTTGCTCAAGGAACTCAAGATATCGCTGAACTGCTAATTGCTAATGGCGCAAGGGTTAACGCTAGAAATAAGAATGGTCAAACTCCATTGTATCAAGCGATCGCGATCGGACACAATGATATTGCTGCACTGCTAATTAACAACGGTGCAGATGTCAATAACATAGATGGATCTGACACAACTCCACTGCACAAAGCCGCACATTATGGCAGTGTAGAAATCTTAAAATTGCTGATTGCTAAAGGTGCAGAAATTAATATCCAGGATAATGACAGAACAACCCCCCTGCATCTTGCTGTCGATCGAGGATCTCAAGATATCGCTGAACTGCTAATTGCTAAAGGTGCAAGGGTTAACGCTAGAAATGACGCTGGTCAAACTCCATTGGATCGAGCGATAGCGATCGGACACAATGATATTGCTGCACTGCTCATTAAAAACGGTGCAGATGTCAATAACAGAGATATATGTGACACAACTCCACTGCATAAAGCCGCACATTATGGCACGGTAGAAATCTTAAAATTGCTACTTGCTAAAGGTGCAAAAATTAACACTACCAACTGCCAGGGCGAGACGCCGCTAAAGATAGCAGAAACAAACTCTAACCCCGACCGAGAAGTAGCAGCCAAAATACTCAGAGGTCGCGGCGCAACCTACTAATTATCCAAAATCAACCCAAGCAGAAAAATATGGAAACATTACAAGAATCGGAAAAAATCATTGCTGAAAGATATCGCATTCTCGGCAAATTAGGACAGGGTGGAGTTGGAATCACCTATGCTGCTGTAGATTTAAACAGCAATCAAAAAGTTGCACTCAAAGCTTTATCCCTGCGTCTGACAAGTGAATGGAAGAAAATCGAGTTATTTGAACGAGAAGCAAAAACTTTATCGGGATTGAATCATCCGGGAATTCCTCGCTACATTGACTACTTTCAAGTTGATACTTCCCAAGATCGTTGTTTTTATATTGCCCAACAACTCGCACCGGGAAAATCTCTCGCACAGTTGATAGAAAATGGCTGGAAACCCAATGAAGATCAAGTTCGTCATATCGCCTATCAATTGCTAGAAATTCTAGCTTATCTGCAATCGCTGTTACCTGCTGCGATCCACCGAGATATTAAACCTCAAAATATTATTATCCCAAAAAATGGGCGAGTCTTTCTAGTTGATTTTGGTGCAGTTCAAAACACTTACCATCATACTGTTACTGGAGGCAGTACCGTTGTCGGAACCTACGGTTACATGGCACCAGAACAATTCAGAGGAAAAGCTGTATTATCAACAGATTTGTATGGATTAGGAACAACGCTGCTTTTCTTGTTAACCCAGAAATTTCCATCTGATTTACCCAGACACAAGCTGAAGGTAAAATTCCGCAATAGCGTTTCTATTTCTACAGAGTTTGCCGACTGGTTAGAGAAGATAGTTGAACCCGCAATTGAAGATCGATTTCACTCAGCAAAAGATGCTTTATCAGCGCTGCGAGGGGAACAGCCAAGCGGGATTAATCCCGAAAAAATGTTTAAGCGATCGCCCCAATCCCGAATTACTTTAATTGACGCTAAACGGTGGTTATTCATCAATATATACCCCGCTCGTTTACCTAGCAAACTCAAAGGCTTTTTCCAGTTCATTAATCTGACGGGTAAAGTTTTACTTCCCTGCAGTTTGTTCCTTCAAGTTTTCCACTTAATACTAAGTCTCATAGCCGTACCGCTAAACTCGACATTTAGCGTGTTTAAATACACTGTAGCCGACTGGCTAGGTAAATTATTTCAGCTATTTGTATTTGTATCACTCCAAGCTGTAATAATATTTATCGTATTTTATGCTTTGAGGTGCTTGTGTTTGATTTCTTATTGTTTATTGAGTAGACAAATTCAAATCAGTCCTCAAGATATCCAGCGGGTAAAGTTGAGCGGAATTCATCTGCCCTTGCTCAAAAAATCGATTACTTTTTGCCGGATTCGCACCAAGTCGCGTAACTATTGTTTTGGCTTATTTTGGCCACAAGCTGAGAAAGAATGGTTGGTAGGGGAATTGAATGATTTTTTAAGTAAACTAAAATAAATCATTGTTGATATCCACAGAGTTGATCAAAAACCCGTTTTTTTTCGGAGTGCGTGGATCAAATAAATGCGAAAGTATAGAAAATTTTATGTACTAATTTAGGCAATAATAATCATCAAAAAATCCTGGGTCGGGCATGAGAATAAAACTATAAAGAATCTCGATATTGATGAAATAGGACTGCAAAAGGGGAAGGCGATCGCACTTCTTGAATACGTAGCTCAAAAGATTAGTTGAAAGTAGTGATCGCCTTTTCGATTGGTTATGCTTGACTCAGGGCGCTCCTTTGTGCCGGTTTACTGACCAACACAAATAAAGATGTTTGTGCTTAAATACTGTCAAGGCAAGAAATATCTCGCCCTGATTGGGGTAGTGTCGTTAAGCTCCTGTATCTCCTAAGCGTGAAGGTTCCATTGATGAGTAGTCCCCCAAGAAAGAAAAAAGCGATCCTGTTTTTGGCCGCCAACCCGAAAAACTCCACTCCCTTGCGCTTAGGTGAAGAGGCGAAGGAAATTGCAGAGGGGTTGCAACGCTCTAAAAAAGCCGACAAGTTCCAACTTGAGCAACAGTGGGCGGTGACACCCAGAGAAATGCAGCGAGCCATATTAGATTATAAACCAGAGATTGTGCATTTCTCTGGGCATGGTGCAGGAGAAGGCGGTTTAGCCTTGGAAGATGAGGCGGGACAAATTAAGCTGGTAAATGCCAAAGCTTTGGCAGCTTTGTTTGAGGCGTTTAAGGAGTACGTGGAGTGCGTAATACTCAACGCTTGCTATTCAGAAGTGCAAGCTGAGGCGATCGCACGTCACATTCCATACGTGATCGGCATGAACCAAGCGGTGGGAGATCGGGCCGCACGAGAATTTGCTGTAGGTTTTTACGATACCTTGGCGGCGGGGGAGTCGATCGAATTTGCCTATAAGTTGGGTTGCGTTAGCATCAGCATGGCTGGTATTCCCGAAGAGCTGACTCCGGTATTAAAGAAAAAGTCGGATTTTTCTGAGTTGGATGCAGCAGAGCGATCGGGCGATGCTTCAGTTAGCGATATCGTTGAGAAGTCGTCGCCTGTGGTGGAAAATGCGCGATCGATCGCCGCACCTCCCGTTTCTCTTCTCAACTTAGACAACCCCGAAGGTTCTGTTAGTTTAGATTCACCCCTATATATTGATCGGTTTCCCATTGAATCCGACTGCTACCAAACTATTGTAAAACCCGGAGCTTTAATCCGAATCAAAGCCCCTCGGCAAATGGGCAAAACTTCTTTATTGCAGCGGATTTTATACCACGCCAAGGAACAGGGATATCAAACGGCTTATTTAAACTTTCAATCGGCTGATGGCAGTTCTCTCACCAATATTGATGAGTTGTTGCAGTGGTTTTGTGGTGAGATTACCAATGAATTAAATTTAGAAGATAGGTTAGGAGAATATTGGAAAGGCGTTCTCGGCAGTAAAAATAAAAGCACGAAGTATTTCCAACGCTATCTACTATCTGACAGCGATCGGCCTCTTGTTTTAGGGTTAGATGAAGTCGATCGCATTTTTCAGCATTCCGAAATAGCCACCGACTTCTTTGGATTATTACGAGCTTGGCACGAGCGGGGAAAAAATGAGCCAATTTGGAAAAAGCTGAGGTTAGTCATTTCTCACTCTCAAGAAGTTTATATTCCTCTCAATATTAATCAGTCGCCCTTTAACGTGGGATTGCCCATAGAGTTACCTGAACTCAATCAGAGACAGGTAACAGATTTAGTGAATCGACACCGATTAAATTTGTCAAATCAAGAGATTGGTGACCTGATGGAAATGGTGGGCGGTCATCCTTATTTAGTGCGAGTTGCTCTCTACCAAATTGCCAGGGGGAGAATTACCTTAGATAGCTTGCTAAAAGTCGCTCCTACTGAAGAAGGGCCTTACTACGATCATTTACGACGGCATTTAGTTAACTTGGAACAAGATGCAGAACTAGCAGCAACAATTAGACAAGTGATTAACAGCGAAAAACCTGTAGAGATTCACACCGGAGACGCTTTTAAATTGCGAAGCATGGGGTTGATAAAATTTCAGGGAAATGCTGTAATGCCATTCTGTGGTTTGTATCGTCAATATTTTAGCCATCGCCTAGCCTCTCCGCAACCGAAGATGACTGCTGTGCAACCACCTAATAACCCACCAAGCTTCCCCGTAGAGAGTAATTTAGCAGCTATTATGTTCTCGGATGTCGTTAATTCCACCGCCTTATCAGTTGCCAACCAAAAGCTGACACTAGAATTAGTGAATCGAGATTTCAACATCATCCGAGGCATCTGCGCTAAACATCAAGGCAAAGTCCTTAAAGAAATGGGCGATGGTTTATTAATTTTCTTTCCCGAAAGTGCCGTAAAAGCAGTCGCTTGTGCACTAGAAATACAACGAAGTTTCGCCCAAGCTGCTACAACCTTACCTCCGAGTCATGTCCTCCAACACCGGATTGGTATTCACTTGGGGGAAATCTTCTTTTTTAATAATGATATTAGGGGGACTGGTGTAAATTTAGCTGCTCGTTTAGAAGGGAAAGCAGAGCCAGGAGGAATCTGTATTTCTGAAACAGTTTATCAAGTCGTTAAAACCCACTCACCTTTAAATGTGATTGACTTAGGTATGCAAGAGTTAAAGGGAATTCCTGAACCTGTACGGCTGTACAAATTGATTCCTTGATTCTCTGCTCTTCCACCTATGAAGTAACAATGACCTATGAAAGATTATCAATATCAAGTTGGAGGTAGCCTGCCTGCAAACGCCCCAACTTATGTCACTAGGAAAGCGGATGAAGAACTTTATCAAGCTTTAAAAGCCGGAGAATTTTGCTATGTTCTTAATTCCCGACAAATGGGAAAATCATCCCTGCGAGTGCGGACAATGCAGCGGTTACAAGCAGAGGGAATTGCCTGTAGTAGTATTGATATCACAGAAATTGGAACCTCAGATATTACACCAGAAGAGTGGTATGCAGGCGTGATCGATAGCATCATCAGCCGATTAAATTTGTATGAGGTTTTTGATTTAGATGAATGGTGGGAGGAGAACAGCTTACTATCGAATGTTAAACGATTTAGTAAATTTATTGAAGAAGTATTACTCAAGAAGATTTCAGAAAATATAGTAATATTTGTCGATGAATCGGACAGTTTAATCAGCTTAAATTTTAAAATAGAAGATTTTTTTGCTGTGATTCGTGATTGCTATAATAATCGAGCTGACCAACCCGACTATCGTCGATTAACATTTACGATGTTAGGGGTGGCAACTCCCTCAGATTTAATTCAAGACAAGCGACGTACTCCGTTTAATATTGGTCGAGGGATAGAGTTAACGGGGTTTCAATTAACAGAAGCGCAACCTTTGGCAGTCGGGTTAGAAACTCCAGCAGGAAATTCGCAAGCTTTGTTAGAAGCGGTGTTATATTGGACTGGTGGACAGCCATTTTTAACTCAAAAAGTTTGTAGATTGCTGCTCAATCATGCCAACTCTGCATTTATGCAAACTCCCGCTGAGTGGGTAGGAAATTTAGTGCGAGAAAAGGTGATAGAGAATTGGGAAGGGCAGGATGAACCCGAGCATTTAAAGACGATTCGCGATCGCATTTTACGCAGCGAACAGCGTGCCAGTAGGTTATTGGGACTCTATCAGCAAATTTTACAAAATAATGAGATAGGCACTGATGATAGTCCCGAACGAATGGAACTACGATTAACTGGGTTGGTGGTTAAGCAGTCTGGCAAACTTAAAGTTTATAACCCAATTTATCAATCGGTTTTTAACCTGGATTGGGTGGAAAAACAATTAGCGGAACTCCGCCCTTACAGTGAAAGTTTTAAAGCTTGGATAGAGTCTGGTTGCCAAGATGAATCGCGACTGTTGCGGGGTCAAGCGTTGCAAGATGCTCAAACTTGGGCAGCAGATAAAAGTTTGAGCGATTTGGATTATCAGTTTTTAAATGCCAGTCGGGAATTACAACAGCGGGAAGTTGAACGAGAGTTAGAAACACAGAGACAAGCAAATAAAATTTTGACTGAAGCGAATCAGACGCTAATTAAAGCAGAGCAATTTGCCAGGTATAAAGTCACTCAAGCCCAGAATTTAGCAAATGTAATCCAGGAAACTGCTTTTTCTAATGAATCATTTCGTTCAGGACAGACATTCCAAGCACTGTTGGAAGCATTAAAGGCAGGGCAAGCATTCAAACAACTAGATGCTTCAGCCGAGACGACAAAAGACATCAAAGCGCAATTGATAGCTGCAATGCAACAAGCCGTTTCCCAAGTCAAAGAACGTAATAGTTTAGAAGAGCATAGCGGTTCGGTCTGGGGTGTGGCCATAAGTTCAAATGGCAAGATATTGGCTTCTGCCAGCGCTGATAAGACCATCAAACTTTGGAATCTGGAAAGCCAAAAACCCATCGCGACCCTCACCGGTCATAGCAGTTCGGTCAATAGCGTCGCATTTAGTCCCGATGGTAAAACTTTGGCTTCTGCCAGCGCTGATAAGACCATCAAAATTTGGAATCTGGAAAGCCAAAAACCCATCGCGACCCTCACCGGTCATAGCATTTCGGTCAATAACGTCGCATTTAGTCCCGATGGTAAAACTTTGGCTTCTGCCAGCGAGGACATGACCATCAAACTGTGGCACCTGCAAAGTCAAACACCCGTCGCAACCCTCATTGGCCATCGCAGTTCGGTCAATAGCGTCGCATTTAGTCCCGATGGTAAAACTTTGGTTTCTGCCAGCGAGGACATGACCATCAAACTGTGGCACCTGCAAAGTCAAACACCCATCGCAACCCTCACTGGCCATCGCAGTTCAGTCAGAAGCGTGGTCTTTAGTCCCGATGGCAAAACTTTGGCTTCCGTCAGCGATGACATGACCATTAAACTGTGGCACCTACAAAGCCAAAAAGCCATCGCTACCTTCACCGGCCATCGCAGTACGGTCAGAAGCGTCGCCTTTAGTCCTGATAGCAAAACTTTGGCTTCCGCCAGCGATGATAAGACCATCAAACTTTGGAATCTCGAAAGCCAGAAACCCATCGCTACCCTCACCGGCCATCGCAGTTGGGTCAATAGCGTGGCCTTTCGTCCCGATGGTTTGACTTTGGCTTCGGCAAGCGATGACATGACCATCAAACTGTGGCACCTGCAAAGCCAAAAACCCATCGCTACCTTCACCGGCCATCGCAGTACGGTCAGAAGCGTCGCCTTTAGTCCTGATAGCAAAACTGTGGCTTCCGTCAGCGAGGACAAGACCATCAAACTGTGGCACCTGCAAAGTCAAACCATCGCTACTCTCACTGACCATAGCAGTTGGGTCAATAGCGTCGCCTTTAGTCCCGATGGTTTGACTTTCGCTTCGGCAAGCGATGACAAGACTATCAAACTGTGGCACCTGCAAAGCCAAACACCCATCGCTACCCTCATCGGTCATCGCAGTTGGGTCAATAGCCTTGCCTTTAGTCCCGATGGCAAAACTTTGGCTTCGGCAAGCGATGACAAGACCATCAAACTATGGCACCTGCAAACCCAAAAACCCATCGCTACCCTCACCGACCATAGCAGTACGGTCAGAAGCGTCGCCTTTAGTCCCGATGGCTTGACTTTGGCTTCAGCAAGCGAGGACAAGACCATCAAACTTTGGAATCTGCAAAGCCAAACACCCATCGCGACCCTTATCGGCCATAGCAGTCCGGTCTGGGGCATCGCCTTTAGTCCCGATGGCAAAACTTTGGTTTCCGCCAGCGAGGACAAGACCATCAAACTTTGGAATCTGCAAAGCCAAACACCCATCGCGACCCTCATCGGTCATAGTAGTTGGGTCAATAGCGTCGTCTTTAGTCCCGATGGCAAAACTTTGGCTTCTGCTAGCAATGACAACACCATCAAACTGTGGAACCTGCAAACCCAAAAAGCCATCGCTACCCTCACCGGGCATAGCAATTCGGTCTGGAGCGTCGCCTTTAGTCCCGATGGCAAAACTTTGGCTTCCGCTAGCGGTGACAAAACCATCAAACTGTGGACTTGGGATTTCGATAAACTAATGGCATTAGGTTGCAATTGGATTAGCGATTATCTCAGAACAAACCCGAAAGTCACAGAAGAGGATAAACAGATGTGTGCTGATTACCTCGGCTAACAGTCAATCAAATAGGATTTAGGCAAAAAATGCGGCTGCGGTTCCGGCAGAAGAACGCGAAGTTTGCGAATTTGTTTTAATTCTGGCGATAAAGATACAGCAGGGGAACCGATTTCAATCATTCCTGCGGTTAATTGATGATTGATGGTTCTGATACCGTAGAGTGCTGTTACTTTTGCCCCTAGAAAAGGCAGTTATGTAGGGCTTGCTGAATAATCGATCGCAAACTATGAATAGGAGCGACCGATATATTCAAACTCAACTAAAGATAAGGCT